>CAYUHH010000073.1:0-4836 GCA_964444435.1 uncultured Pseudomonadota bacterium
AGCTTGTTCTTTAAGACTTTTTAAGATGGCTGGAATTTTCGGATAAGCTCTTAATTTACGTCGTTAAAAACTAGAAGGGGTTACTGATAGTAACCCCTTCTAGTTTTAGTTTAACATAGATGAATGAAATCTAAATTTTTGTACTTTTTTATCTAAGAAGCCATATCTCAACCCGGTAAACGCGGTTTTATTTTTGAGTGATTTTTCAACGTTTGCCAGACAACTTTTTTTATCGTCAGTAAAAATTATCTTTGAAGGGTTGAGTTGAGCTTGTTTAAGAAATTCTTTTAAAATTTTTCCTTTATTGTTGTCACCACAAAAAATAATTCCTTTTTGGAACGTTGCATAGTAAGGAAAATTTTCGAAGATAACGTTTTTTTGAGCGAGTGTTGATTGCGAAAAATCTATTCCTAAACTTTTTAATTGCGCTATGGTTGTAGAAATAATTTTTTTAGATCGAGCGGTTAATGCAATTACGGGATAGTTTTTTTGAAGTTCTGAAATTATCTGGGCGGTATCATTTTCAATGAGTTTTATTCCATTTTTTTTATTAAGTGAGACATAAATCGGAATGACTTTATTATATGTTTCTTGTTTGTTGAGTCCCTTTTTTGAAAGGTAATTAAGAGCTCCGTCAAACCATTGTGATCCACCTTCAGCAATTGTTGCTTCAGCAAGTGTATTATCAATGTCAAATACGAAGAGAATATTATTTTCACCATTATGATAATGGTGAATGTCCTTAATTTTTTTTATCTCAAATATTTGAGCATAACAGCTATAAACAGAGAGATAGACAAGTAAGAGTTTTTTAAAATTTTTCATAATATTAGGCGAGTAATTCTTTAAATAAGAGGTTAATTTTTTGAGGATTAGCTTTTCCTTGGGTTGCTTTCATTGCTTGACCAACAAAGAATCCAAAGAGTCGTTCATTACCACCTTTATACTGTTCAACCAGTTTTGGGTTTTGAGTTATGATTTCTATTGCAATTTTTTTTAATTCTTCATCTGAATCGATTTGCTCTAAACCTTTTTCTTTGACTATTTCTTGAGGAGACTTTGCAGAAGAGCCAAGTTCTTCAAAGATTTCTTGAGCGACTTTTGTATTAATTACTCCTTTATCAACGAGCTGAACAAGGTCTGCTAAGCGTGATGGAGTAATCGTGCATTCTTCAAGCGTAATTTTTTGTTCTTTTATAAATCCGATAAGATTACGCAGGATCCAGTTGATGAGGTTTTTGCTTTGATATATCTCAAAAGCTTCGTCGAAGTAGCGTGACAACGACATATCGTCAATTAAGATTTGTGCTTCGTATGCCGAGAGGCCAACCTTAAGTAAACGTTTTAACTTTTCTTCAGGAAGTTCCGGAATACTTTTTTTTATTGATTCAATTTCATCGGTGCTAATTTCTACAATTGGTAAGTCCGGTTCCTGAAAGTAACGGTAATCAGCAGCTTCCTCTTTTGCTCTCATTGAAAATGTTTTTTTCTCATGCGTATTCCAGAGGCGTGTTTCTTGAAAAATTCTAGAGCCTGATTCAAGTGTTTCAATTTGGCGTTCAATTTCGTATTCAATTGCATCAGCTATAAATTTGAAGGAATTGATATTTTTGAGTTCAACTTTGGTGCCTAACTTTTCTGCGCCTTTTTTTCGTACTGAGATATTTGTATCTGCGCGAAATGCGCCATCTTCCATATTCCCTGTTCCGATATCAAGATGAAGGACAATGTTGCGTAATGTTTTAAGGTATGCACGGGCTTCGTCAGCTGATGAAATGTCTGGATAAGTTACAATTTCAAGAAGAGGGGTGCCACAGCGGTTTAAATCAACAAAGCTTTCATTTGTTGTTGTGCTATGAATATTTTTTCCCGCATCTTCTTCCATGTGGATTCTGGTTAACCGAATCTTTTTATGACCATCCTTTGTCTTTATCGACACAAAACCTTCAGTGCAAATTGGATCTGAATCTTGGGTGATTTGATAATTTTTGGGAAGATCTGGGTAAAAATAATGTTTGCGTGCAAATGTTGTTGTTGTTGTTATTTTTGAATGTGTTGCAAGGCCCATGAGTATTGCGTGATGAACAACTTGTTTATTAAGAACAGGCAGAACGCCTGGATACCCTGCGCATATGGGGCAAATGTTTTTATTTGGCTCTGTGCTAATTATATTGGGGCATGAGCAAAAAATTTTACTTTTGGTTGAAAGTTGTACGTGAACCTCGATGCCAATAGTTGCTTCATACTGAGGATATTTTTCGAGAGTGTTTTGCTCTGCCATAATGTTTATTCCTTTTACGTTTGCATGCCTATCATGGAAAAAGGTTCTTCTTAAAAAAAAGATGCTTTACTTAAGTATAACTTTATGATTTTCCTGTGCAAGTTCTGACTTGCTTGTTAACACGATTATTGCGTTGCATTCTTTTTCAAGTGTTAAAATTGCATCAAATTCATTTTGCGTAATAAATTCAAATACTGAGGGTGCAATTTCAAGCGTGATGCTTTGTGCGCTTTTGTGTTCCAGAAGAGTTCGTTTAAGATCACGTAAAATAGCGTAACTAAGTGTTTTTAGTGATTTTGCGAACCCTGAACCATGGCAACATGGACAATAATGTGTTAATTGTTGAACTAACGTTTTTCCTGAACGCTTTCGTGTCATTTGAACGAGTCCAAATTCAGAAACTTTTAGAACAACTGATTGATATTTATCATGTTCTCGTAATGCTTGCTCAAGAAAACGGTAGAGCTTTTGTCGGTTTGCGGCTGTTGCCATATCAATGAAATCGATAACGATCAATCCGCCGATATTACGTAAGCGTAGTTGCCGTACAATTTCTGCGGCAGCATCAAGGTTGGTTTGAAGAATGGTATCATCCGGATTTGTTTTGCCCGTATATTTACCGGTGTTTACATCGATGACGGTCATTGCTTCTGTTGTTTCAATGATGATTGAACCGCCTGATTTCAATTGAACCTTTTTGTGAAGAGCATCTTCGATCTGTTTATCGATGTTGTAATATGAAAAAAGAAGAGGTGGCTCTTGAAAGAAGAGGATTTTGTGGGAATATTCAGGGGCAATCTCTTTGATGAATTTGTATAATTTTTTTTGCGTTTCTTTGTCGTTAGTAATGACAGATTCAACGTCTTCATCTAAGTGGTCGCGAATAACGGCGACTGAAAGGGGCAAATCTTCATGAATTTGTTCTTTAGGTGCGCCAGTTTTAGATTTTTCAAGAATATTGCGCCATGTTTGAAGAAGATAATTAATATCTTGGTTTATTTCTTTTTCGCCACGATTAAGGCTCGAAGTTCTAATAATCGCACCCATTCCTTTGGGAAGATTTTTTAAAACAACAGTTTTTAGGCGTTGGCGTTCATCACGGTCATCGATTTTTTTTGATATTCCGATGCGTGGGATATTGGGAAGGAGAACAATGAATCGTCCTGGCAATGTGAAACAGGTGGTTAATTTAGCTCCTTTTTCGTAGACTGGCTCCTTACTTACTTGAATCAAAATATGTTCGCCTTCGCGAAGTATTTTGCTCATATTAAGGGGCGTACGCTTTGATTTTTGTTCTTCTTGTCTTTCTTCATCATATTCGTCGACGATTGAGATTGTGTCATGCATGCGCGTTAATGCGAGTTCTCGATCGATTTCTGAAATATGAAGAAATCCTGCCTTTTCTTGACCGATATCAACAAATGCTGTTTGGATACCCGGAATGATTTTTGTTACAATTCCGTTAAAGAATGATCGTTCAAGTTGTTTAGTGGTATGAGAAGAAAAGTATATGTTTTGCAGTCGATCATTTGTGGTTATCGCTGCTCGTGTTTCCCATGTGTTAACACTAATTAAAATTTTTTTCATGCGATACTATCACAGCCTTTTTTAAATTTTTTTTTATTTCCTACTAATGAATTATACCTTATTTTTTAAGTTAAGAGTATTTTTTGATAGAAAAAAGGTTAAAAATATGATAGGACTAAGATAAAGTTAAATTCGTAAGGACGATAATGAAACGCTATATCACAGTTTTTATTTTAGTGAGTTTGCTTTTTCCGGCTTGTATTCGAAAAAAGAATTCTGCTCAGACTCCAAAGAATGTGAAAAAATATGAAGAGGTTCGCTCTGGAGCATATGACGAAGATTTAGGGGCTTTTGTATTAGAAGATGAGGCTGATTACGATCTTTTTGATGAAGTTGAGGTTAAAAAAGATCATAAAGTTGTAGAAGGTGAAGAAGATTTATGGGCATGGGAAGATCTTGATGAAGATCAACCTGCAGAAACCGTTTATTTTGATTTTAACGAATCAAAAGTAAAAAAAGATCAAATGCCGATTTTAAAATACAATGCTGATTTAGTTAAATTAGCTTGTGATGATGGCGCAGAAGTGATTGTTGAAGGGCACTCGTGCTTAATAACTCGTTCTCAAATGTACAATCAAGCTCTTTCTCAACGTCGTGCGGATGCGGTTAAAAAAACCTTAATTAAATTGAGTGTTCCTTCTAATTGCATGAAAGCTGTTGGGCGAGGAACGGCGCAGTTAGCAACAAAAGTTGATGGTCGTAAAGCGCAAGCTCAAAATCGACGAGTGGAAATTAAATTTAAATATCCACAATAAGTATCTTTAATTTTGGTAAAGAAGGGGCGCGAAGGTGTCCCTTTTAATTTGTATATTCAATTTTGATATGAGAATTTAAACAAACAGTATT
Source organism: uncultured Pseudomonadota bacterium (assembly GCA_964444435.1). Taxonomy (GTDB): domain Bacteria; phylum Babelota; class Babeliae; order Babelales; family UBA12409; genus UBA12409. The sequence goes on from CAYUHH010000073.1 coordinate 4,715, forward strand.
AAGAGCTTCTTGAAACGTAATGGTTCGCGTAGGGTTTTTTCTGTACTGAGAAAGTTGAACGCCAACAATGTTTTTATCTAGTGGGAAGGTTATGATTCTGCCTTCGTTTTGTCCTAAGAATA
>CAYUHH010000074.1:0-4827 GCA_964444435.1 uncultured Pseudomonadota bacterium
ACCCTTCTTTCTTGTGGGGTTACGTCTTTTTATTGCGGGAGGTTTGCTTCTTGTTTATTACAAATTTTTCCGCAAACAAAAAATTGTTATACACAAGAAAGATTGGATTCGTTTTGGGGTAATTGCGGTATTTGGAGCTTTTATTACTAATAGTTTGGATTTATGGGGGTTGCAGTATTTGTACGCTGCAAAAGTTTCTTTAATTTATATGCTTTCTCCATTTTTTGGTGCACTTATATCATATATTTATCTTAAAGAATCTCTTTCAAAGTCGAAGTTTTTTGGATTGTTTTTGGGTTTGAGCGGTTTGTTTGTATTGCTTCTTGGGGGCAAAATGGGAAAACTTTATGATTTTTCTCTTGCCGATGGAGCTGTTATTATTGCCGCATTTACGACCGTTATTGGTTGGACTGCGATGAAGTCTCTTGTGGCTGATCGTTCTTATAGTCCAATATTAGTAAATGGCGTAAGTCTTTCACTTGGGGGTTGTTTATCCCTTTTAGCTTCGCTTTTCCTTGAACCATGGCGACCGCTACCGGTTACGAATGCATTATATTGCATGACGTTTGTAATTGCAGCAGCTTTAGTTGCCCATATTATTTCATATAATTTATATGCGTATCTATTGAAGAAATATACCGTTGTTTTTATGACATTTGCGAGTTTATGTTCTCCTTTGTTTACGGCTGCTTTGGCGTACTTATTTCTGGGTGAACGTGTTCCGCAAACATTCTTTATATCATTGTTAATGATATTTATAGGCATGTACTTTTTCTATAAAGATGAATTGAGAGGATAACGATTTATGGCAATTTTATTATTTGTGATGTATGCATTTTTTGGTTTATCATTTATTTTTGGATCTACCGTAATGCAATATGCGTCTCCAATTTTTTTCATCGGAATGCGCATGATTGTTTCTGGGCTCATTATGCTTGGGTATCTTAAAGTACGGCATAAAAGTTGTAAAATAAAAAGAGGTGATCTTCCTTCATTTTTTGTTCTTTCAATTGTACATATTTTGATTCCTTATTTATGTGAATTTTGGGCGTTACAGTATATTTCTGCCTCAAAAGTTTCACTTATCTGGAGTCTTTCTCCTTTTGTGACGGCAATTTTTGCATGGTTTATGTTTAGAGAACGCATGACAATTATGAAGCTTGTTGGTTTGCTTATTGGGTTTTTTGGTTTTATTCCAATTGTTCTTCATGAAGGTGCAAAGGAATCAACATTGTCATCACTATTTAAAATTTCAACAGCTGATTTTGCTCTTGTTATTGCGGTTATTTCTGCAGCATTTGCATGGAGTTCATTCAAGAAATTGTCACAAAAAGGATATTCATCATTATTTATTAATGGATGGGCAATGTTATTTGGTGGTCTTGGCTCTATGACTTTATCGCCATTTTTTGAGGTTTGGAATCCTGTTCCTGTGAGCAATTGGCCCATAACACTTGGATGTTTATTTGCACTTATACTGACAGGTGGAATAATCGGTTACAATCTTTATGGATACCTCCTTAAACATTATACAGTAACCTTACTTGCTTTTGCCGGTGGTATGGTGCCTTTTTGGACTGCGATGTTTCAATGGTTGATTTTAGGGCAAACGGTAAGCTATGCGTTTGTTGTAAGCGTTTTCATTATCTCGTTGGGTCTTTATGTTTTTTATAAAGAAGAGCTGCGCCAGGGATATATCAAGTAATTTAGTTTGCAAAAATCTTAAAGATACGTGGTCAAGCAGCTTGTTTGCCGGGTCCTTTGATATAATTTTTCTTCGCAAAATCACTCAGGATGAGCGACTGGTCAATTAAACTAAAAATTCGCGAGATCATACATTTTCACATGTTAAAGTTTTTTTTGAATGTGCTGTTCAAGCACTGGGAAGGTTGCTCTAAGGAAGTTGAAACGCATATTTTTTTAAAATTTGATAAACTTAAAAAAAGTATGAACAAAGATTGGTTTTTAAAATGAAAAAATTAGCTAATAAAGAAACACATTTTGCTGAGTGGTATCAAGATATTATTTACGCAACAGAGCTTGTGGATGAATCTCCCGTTCGTGGATGTTATGTTATTCGGCCTTATGCATGGAGAATGTGGGAATTAATGCGTGACTATTTAGATGAGCGCATTAAAAAAACCGGTCATGAAAACGCAGCATTTCCTCTTCTCATTCCAGAATCATTTTTTAAGCGTGAAGCTAAGCATGTGGAAGGTTTTTCGCCAGAATTAGCCGTTGTTACTCATGCCGGTGGAAAAGAGCTTGAAGAGCCGCTTGTTGTTCGACCTACGTCAGAAACAACCATTCACCATTCCTTTTCTCGCTGGGTTAAATCATGGCGTGATTTACCTTTAAAAATTAATCAGTGGGCAAATGTTGTTCGCTGGGAATTGCGTCCGCGGCCATTTTTGAGAACAACTGAAATTTTTTGGCAAGAAGGGCATACTGCACACGAAACTAAAAGTGAAGCCGAAGCGGAAGTGCTTTTAATGTTGAACGAATATGTTTCATTTATTCAAGAACAATTAGCAATACCGGTAGTCATTGGGCCAAAAACGGAATCTGAAAAATTCGCAGGGGCTGAAAAAACGTTGGCCGTTGAAGCAATTATGCCAGATGGGAAAGCGTTGCAAATGTGTACGTCACATCTGTTATCACAAAATTTTGCAAAAGCATTTGATATTACGTTTCAAGATCGTGAAAAGAAGCAGTCGTATCCATATTTAACAAGTTGGGGCATTACAACTCGCATGATTGGCGCGCTCATTATGACGCACGGTGATCAAAAAGGATTAGTGATTCCACCGTTTGTAGCACCAGTTCAAGTTGTAGTTATTCCTATTTATCGCAATGATGAAGAGCGTGAAGCGGTACAAGCACAGTACGATTTTATTAAAATAGCTCTTAATGGTTTACGTGTAAAATTTGATGAAGATATGAGCAAGACTCCTGGTGCCAAATTTTATCATTGGGAAATGCGTGGTGTACCAATTCGACTTGAAATTGGAAAACGTGACGCTGATGCTAAAAAAGTTATATTGGTTAATCGTGTAACGGGCGAGAAGATTGATGTGCCTTTTGAAAATTTAACATCAACAACTCAAGATTTACTCAATAATATTCAAAATACTCTTTATGATAATGCACGTAAAAGAATGGATAAAAATATTTTTGTCGGAGAAAAATTAATTGATTTTGGGCCAAAAATGGCAGGATCGGATGTTTCTAAAGCGGGCGGCGCATTCATTACTGGTTGGTGTGGCGATCCTGCGTGTGAACAAGAATTGAAAAAATATAAAGCTTTTACTCGTTGCTTACTGAATACACATAAAGTTTCAGTGTGTTTTAATTGCAGCAAAGAAAGCAAACGGGATGTCCTGGTTGCAAAGGCTTATTAGAAATTAGTTATTAGTTATTTTATTTACTAGTCTAGTAAGTTTTCGGTCTAATTTATTCTTGGATAACTAGCCGAAGTGAACAAGCCATTTTTAATGAAAAGTTCTTGTAAAGAAACTTCTGATCGTCTATTCTTTTAATTGAGAAGTAGAGGAAATAACGTTGCAGGTTAATAACGCAATTAATGATTTTAAAGTTTGGTTAATTACACAGAAATGCGCAGCGCATAACACGGTCTTGTCATATATTGGAGATCTAAATCAATTACATTGTTTTATTCAAAAAACTTTTCTTAACGGTTCTTCAGAAGTTTTCATTTTAAAAAAAGAGTTTTTTCAACGTTATTTGGCCTATTTAAAGCGTGATCTTCGTCTTTCCAATCGTTCAATAGCACGTAAAATCGTAGCAATACGAAGTTTATTGATTTTTTTAAATGAGTTTAAAGGTTTTTCTTTTGAAACAGATTTTTTAGTTGCACCCAAACAAGTACATAAAATTCCTCATGTAATAAATTTTGAAGGGCTCAAAAAACTGGAACGAACCTTGGAGTTTGATCAAACGAAAAGTGGCAAGCGTGGAAGAGTTTTCTTTTATTTGTTATATGGTGCCGGTTTACGAGTTAGTGAATTGGCTAAAATGGCTTTATCCGACGTATACGAAGATCAAAATCTCATAAAGGTAAAGGGGAAAGGAGCTAAAGAACGATTGATACCAATTACTTCCGAATTAATGGGTATTATTAATGAGTACATTTTAAATGTTCGTGAAGAGTTTTTATGTAGTAAAACTAATAAACGATGTTTTGAAAGTGACTATCTTTTTCCCATTCTTTCTCATTCACATACCTGCCATGTAACACGCCAAACAGTTTGGGTCTTTTTAAAAAAATTAGGATCATGGTGTGGCTTTAAAGTTGCTCCACATAAATTGCGACATTCAATGGCAACGCATTTATTACATGAAGGAGTTGATCTTCGCTCTCTTCAAACGCTTCTGGGTCATGAAAATTTAACGACAACACAAATATATACACATGTTGATAAGACCCAGTTACGTGACGTTTATGATAAAAAACATTTTCGACGATAAAATTTTTTATTGTCGCTTATTCTGCCTATTTTTCGATTGAAGTTATCGTTGACTGATTCATTTAATGACGTAAACTTTCAGTTTAATCGTTTACAGGAATAATTCATCGAAACTTGCTTTGTTGTCATTATATTCGCTCATTTCTTTTGAGAGGCTTACGTCTGCGCCACCTGTTCGATGAGCGCGCTCGTGGTGAGCTTGTCGAACCATACGAGCGTTATATCTAGTAGCTTGCTGCGAGGTTCTTAATTTGACCAACCTCCAGTTGGATCGGCCAGCCATCGTGCTGGATCCGGCAAGCATGCTGCTTGACCGCGTAGCCATAAGACTTTTGCTATG
>CAYUHH010000075.1:0-4708 GCA_964444435.1 uncultured Pseudomonadota bacterium
GCGGTCAAGCAGCAAGTTTGGCGGGTCGAGCACGGTTGCTGGGAACCCCTTGACGCACTCTGCTTTAGTAAAGTCACGGTTGATCACTAAGGATAAGCTAAAATTTAATTAAAAAACTTAAATCAAAAGCCCAATAATAAAGGCTGATAACAAATTAACAAACGAACTTGCTAATACTGCTCGCAGACCAAGCTCGGTTAACCATTTACGTTTTTCAGGAACAAGTGCACCAATTCCACCTACCTGAATCCCAATACAAGAGAAATTAGAAAAGCCACATACCGCATACGTCAATAATGCAACGCCACGCTCAGAAAACTGCATTCCCAACATCTGATTGAATGCAACAAATTCATTAATCGTTACCTTTGTTCCTAAAACTTGCGCTGCTTGTAAAAGTTCTCTACCCGTAAAACCAAGTAAATATGCAAATGGCGCAAACAACCAACCAAATAAATATTTTAACGACAAAACAGGCAACACAAAACCAATAACTGACAACGGATAATTTAAAAGCGTTCCAACTGATGCCACAAGAACATCTACTAATGGAAGCAATGAAATGAATACCAACAAACTTGCACCAACATTAACTGCCAACGATACGCCAGCCGATGTGCCCTGGAAAATAACTTCAAAAATATTCGCCTTCTCTCGCTCAAAAGAAACATCATTTCCAGAAGTTTTCTCGCTTGTTTCAGGCAACAACATTTTTGCAATCAAAATTGAACCAGGAATCGCCATCATACCTGCAGTAAGCATATGCTTCATCGGAACGCCACAAGCATAATAAACCGCCATAATAGAACCACTCACCGTCGCCATACCACTAACCATCACCACAAAAATTTCCGACTTCGACATTCTCTTTAAATAATCTTTAACTAAAAGGGGGGCTTCAGTTTGGCCCAAGAAACAGTTCGCCGTTGCACACAATGTTTCAGGACCGGTTGTTCCTAAAAAAGGACGAATCAATTTATTAAAAAACAGAACAATCAACTGAATAACACCATAATGAAATAAAATCGATGTCAATGCCGCAAAGAAAACAATAATCGGCAACGTATGAAATGCAAAAACGCTGCCCCAACTATCAAAGTTAATCGTAATTAAATTACCAAATAAAAATTGCGCGCCTTGATGTGCAAAATTAAATAAAGCACGAACGCCAGCAGAAACCGGTTCAATAAATTTAGACTCAACAAAAGGAACTTTCAACAATAAAATTCCAAAAATAACCTGAAGCCCAAAAGCTTTCGCTGCTAAACTTTTATTTAACCTTTTGCGATTAGCTGAAAATAACCACGAAAGAAATAAAATAACAAAAACACCCAACAAGTTTGCATAGCGATTATGCTCCAACAAGTAACACCATAGTGACATATAAACACCTATAATTTTTAAAGAAAAGAAAATTTCATACATATAAGTGTACACTTTTTTACACCCACTTCCACTAACAAAAAGAGTTCACCATTTTCAACTGGACGGCACCAACAATCAAACCTTCAGTTTGATCGACCAACAACCGTGCTGGACCCGGCAAGCGTTCCGCTTGACCGTGCAACTATTTCAATATTTTTGCTGTAGCAAAAATATTAACAAGCCATTTTTGATTAAAATCAAAAATAAAAAAACTTTATAAAACCGACATCCAATACTTTTTTATACAAGCACTAAAAAATTTTTTTTGCTTCCTGCGCCGCATTACATATTAAAAAAAATAAAATTAAATATTTAAGCGCAGGAATTGCTGTTAAATATTTGCTGTAGCAAAAATTAAAAGTTCACGGGGTCAAGCACCTTGCTTGCCAGTCCAGCTGGAAGCTGGTCAATCCAACAGAATGTTGAAATAAATTAACAATGAAACAATAAAAAAGGGAGCCTTGAAGACTCCCTTAAATTAAATTTTAATAATAAAAAGTAGCAGACTTTCTAAGGCATATACAGTGGTTCTTTGCGACGATCGTCTTGCTCTTTTTTCTGTAATGCTTCAACAATTTCGTCAAGTTCACCGGTCATCACAATATCAAGTTTCTTTAGCGTCAACCCAACTTGATGATCAGTCACACGGTTTTGAGGATAATTATAGGTACGAACTTTTTCTGCGCGCATACCACTGCCCACCATCTCTTTACGTTGGGCTCCTCGCTTTGCAGCTTCCTGCTCACGTTTGGCAACCGCTAAGCGCGATTGTAAAATCTTCATCGCTTTTGCTTTGTTTTTATGTTGTGATCGCTCATCCTGACAACTTACAGCCACTCCTGTTGGAAGGTGAGTAATGCGCACTGCCGATTCAGTTTTATTAACATGCTGGCCACCTGCGCCACCAGCACGAAAAACGTCAATACGTAATTCTTGAGGATCAATGGAAATTTCTTCTTGTTGCGTCACTACAGGAAAAACAGCGACCGTTGCAGTTGAAGTATGAATGCGGCCAGAAGCTTCCGTTTCAGGCACACGTTGAACTCGATGCGTCCCTGATTCAAATTTTAAGGAACCGTATACTCTTTTTCCCTCAATGCTCAACGTAATTTCTTTGTAACCTTTAAGATCTGTTTCATGAAAATCGACAAGAGAGACATTCCACCCACGACGCATTGAATAATTCGTGTACATTTTAGCTAAATCAGCAGCAAACAATGCCGCCTCTTTACCGCCTGCACCGGCACGAATTTCAAGATATATGGCGTGCGAATTTAGTTCATCTGGTGGATACATTAACGAATCTAGATCAGTAAACAAACTTTTGCTTCGTTCTTCAAGAGACGATACTTCTTCAGCATACAGTTCGCGCAGCTCTTCGTCAGCCTGTTCAACATCAACTTGAGCCTGCGCAATAGCAGAATCTATTTGCTTAATCTCTTGATGTTTAGAAAGCAATGAATTGAGATAAGAAAGCTCTTTTTGTTGTTTATGACGATCGCGCGGATCAATGGACGACCCTAAAAGCAACTGCGTCAACTCTTCAAAACGTGCCTGAATTTTATCCCACCGATCTTGATCGGCCACGATAAAACCTCTTACTTCTTGTTAAAGTTAGCGTATTTTTTCTTAAATTTGTCGATACGACCAGCCGCATCAACAAACTTTTGCTTACCTGTGTAAAATGGATGGCAATTTGAACACAAAGTAGCCTTAACAATCTTTTCAACAGAGCGAGTCTTAATTGTTGCACCACACGTACAAACAGCCGTAACTTCATTTAATTGTGGATGAATTTTTTTCTTCATTTTTATAAACACCTCGAAATATATTTATGAGAATTATCATTAGTATCCTACAAATATCCCTTTTTGTCCACAAGCATGCTGCTTGACCGCGTAGAGAACTACAGGGTTAATCCATCGTCTACCTCTAAAGGTCACACCGCACCCTCTTTTTATAAGTGCCAAACTTCCCACGCATGCTGCTTGACCGCGTAGAGAACTACAGGGTTAATCCATCGTCTACCTCTAAAGGTCACACCGCACCCTCTTTTTATAAGTGCCAAACTTCCCACGCATGCTGCTTGACCGCGTAGAGAACTACAGGGTTAATCCATCGTACCTGGCTAAGGCAAACTGTATCGAATGGTCCGTTCGATGGATGTCTCGTAAACTTTCAGTTTAATCGACCAACCTCCAAGAAACTTTTATAAAAAGATTTTTTCTCATGACTCTTTTCAAGTAAACAATCTCACAAAACAATCAACGCCCCTTGTGCTTCCTGCGCATTCATTTGAATTAACAAATTAAATTTAACTTTTAAGCGCAGGAATTGCTGTATAAGATTTTTGCTCTGCAAAAATCTTATTGTCACCCGGTCAAGCTGAAAGGTTGCCAATCCAACTGGAGTTGGCCGATCGAACTGGAAGTTCGAAGCTGAAAAAAATACTATTAATTAACTTGAAAGGGCACGTGCAATAATTCATCGTTAAGACTACTATGAACAAGTGCCAATATCTCTTCGATATCTCGCTTATTGCCTTTAATGCCAATGCCTCGCTCAGGATAAAGAACAACGCGAACCCGTTTTCCTTCTAAATCCAATATTCGATGCCCTTCACTCATATGAACGGTAGTCCCAATGTGATACTGATGTTCCAAAAGCCACGCAATAATATTAAACATTTGTCGATTGCCAATAACAGAAAAATTGCCCAAGAAAGCTTCATCTTCATGCGCCTCCCTTGGATCATTTTCACGACGATCCTGTAATGCAAACCCAATTGATAACATGATAGGTGTTGCAATGGTGGTTAATACAATGACAACGACAGAAATTACATATAATGAATCTGATATAATCTGAGTTCCTCGCAAAATCGTTGCAACCACAAGACCAACTTCACCACGAGCAACCATTGATGACCCAAAAATATAACCTTCGAGCCACGACCACTTTTTATTTCCACGACGTCCGGAAAAATTGCTTAATCCTGTTGCCATGAAAGTCCCGATCATTTTTGAAAGAATCGCGATAACAAGCAATCCTAAGACCCAGCCCCACTCATAAAAATTCAAGATTTTTAGATTAACTTGAAGACCAATCGATCCTAAAAAAAGCGGCAATAAAATTGCATTAACAAAAGGTGAAAGGGTCCGTTCAGCTCGATGACGTTCATCTCCTCGCCGATGAAATAACCCCGCAAAATAAGCCCCTGTAATACCGGCAAGCCCACCAAAAAGTTCTGCAAATGAAAAATAAAAAAGCATAAAACAAAATG
>CAYUHH010000076.1:0-4633 GCA_964444435.1 uncultured Pseudomonadota bacterium
CATTGTAAAAGATACGTTGCCAAACGCGATGTTTAAGGTTGAAATTGAGGGTGGTCATGTGGTTCTGGGGCACGTTTCAGGCAAAATGAGAATGCATTATATTCGTATTTTGCCAGGAGATAGAGTTGCGCTAGAGTTATCACCATATGATTTAAAACGTGGCAGAATTGTCCGAAGATTTAAAAGTTAAGGAATAACAATGAAAGTGCGAACATCGGTTAAAAAAATTTGTGATGGATGTAGAATCATTCGTCGTAAAGGAATCGTGCGTGTTATTTGTTCGAAAAATGCACGTCACAAGCAACGTCAAGGATAATAAGCGCATGAACAGAGGATGCTTATAATGGCGAGAATTGAAGGGGTATTATTACCGCACAATAAAAGAGTTGAATATGGTCTTACCTATTTGTATGGGGTAGGAGTAATTTCATCGCGTAAAATTTTAGCAAAATTAAAAATTGATTTAAATACGCGCATGAAAGATTTGACTGATGCAGAAGTTGCATTAATTCAAAAAGAGCTTACCAATAATTATGAAATTGAAGGTGAGCTTCGTAAAGATTTGATGTTAAACATTAAGCGTCTACAAGAAATTAGTTCTTATCGTGGGTTGCGTCATAAGCGTGGTTTGCCGGTAAGAGGACAGCGAACAAAAACAAATGCTCGCACAAGAAAAGGTCCTCGTAAGGCCGCGGTTGCACTTAAGAAGAAACCACCTGCGAAGAAGTAGCAAGTTAAATAGTAAGTGAGTTAAAGACGCTATGGCATATAAAAAGAAATCGAAAAAAGTAAAAAAACATGTTGATTCAGTGATTGCTCATGTTAAGTCAACATTTAATAATACTCTTGTAACGATTACGACTCTCTCTGGAGATGTTCTTTTGACCAAAAGTTCAGGAGCAATGGGTTTTAAAGGGTCTCGTAAGGGAACCCCTTATGCTGCAGGTCAAGTGGGATCTGTTTTGGCTCGAGATATGGAGTCATTTGGTGTGAGGATGATGGAGGTTAATTTACAGGGACCTGGTTCAGGCCGGGAATCGGTGGTGCGAGCTTTTCAGGGAGCGGGTATTTCTATTACCATGTTACGTGATGTGACCCCATTGCCTCATAATGGATGTCGACCACCAAAAAAGAGACGGGTTTAATATTTTAGACACAGGATGTTGGCTATTATGGTGATTACTGCTAAATCTAAAAAAACGGGGACTGATCAAAAAGGGTCCCAAGCACAAGCTTCTGGTAAACCATCCAGAAGAATGCAAAAACTTTCTGAATATGGCAAGCAGCTATTAGAAAAGCAGAAAGTTAAGGAAATGTACGGGGTACGTGAGCGTCAATTCAAAAAGTTTTTTGAGATAGCTACACGATCTGAAGGAGCTCCAGGTGAAAATTTATTGAGCCTTTTAGAAAGACGTTTAGATAATGTTCTTTATCGTCTTAAATTGGCAATGACTAGAGCTCAAGCACGTCAGATTATTGTTCATGGACATGTGAAAGTGAATAATAGAAAAGTTTATTCACCATCTTTTTCGGTAAAAGAGCGTGATGAAATTTCTTTGGCTGACAATGTGCAAGGAAAAGAAAAATTCTTGGAACAAGTTATTGATAAACGCTTAAATATTGGCGTGAGGGTTCCAGAATGGCTTGAGTTAGTAAAAAAAGATCGTAAAGGAAGCGTATTACGCATGCCGGTACGTTCAGATGTTCAAGCTCCAATTGAAGAACATCTCATTGTTGAGTTGTACTCCAAGTAATGTAGCTTAGTGTGTGGGGAAAAACAAATAGGTTAAAAATCAGGGAAATAGATGAGCCAAATGGAATATAAGCCATTAACGCTACCGCGATTAAAGTGGGATAAAAATACGTTGAATAATACCTATGGGGAAATTGTGGCGCAGCCACTTGAACCTGGTTTTGGGATCACACTTGGCAATGCTTTGCGACGTGTTTTACTGGCGGCTGTTGAAGGATCAGCGGTTACATCGGTTGTTATTAAAGGTGTAAATAATGAATTTGCATCTTTACCGGGTGTAATCGAAGATGTCATGCAAATTTTGTTAAATATTAAGCAAGTTGTTATTCGTAATAAGACAGGGCAACCTGGCAAAATGGAACTTAATGTTTCAGGAAAAGATCACGAAAAAGTAACGGTAGGTGATATTGTTTGTGATGAACATGTTGAGTTAGTTAATAAAGAGCATGTTTTAGCACATTTAGCAAAAGATGGAAATCTTGAGATTACCTTTTTTGTTGAATCAGGCCGTGGATATCGTTCGGCTAAATGGCCTATCGGAACAGCATTGCAAGAAGATAATCGCATTTATTTGGATGCGATGTTCTCCCCCGTTACGAAGGTGTTTTTTGACGTTGAAAAAACACGCGTTGGTAAAGATATTGATTATGATAGGTTAATCTTGCGAATTTTTACTAATGGTGCGCAAAAACCAACAGATGTGCTGAATTATTCAGTATCAGTTCTTCGTACACAATTAGAACACTTCTTATTGGCTTCAGAAATTCCGTTTAATGAAATATCGGAAGTTCCGGCTGCAAAAGAAGAAGTTGTGGTTGAAGAAGAAGAAGCGATACTCAAGGGTGTTCCTGTTGAGGTTTTGTTGAAATCAATCGATGAGTTAGAATTAACAGCTCGTTCACACAATTGTTTAGAAAGTCATGGAATTAAACGCATCTTAGATTTAGTCAATTTAACTGAAGATGAGGGGCTCAAGATTAAGAATTTTGGAAGAAAGTCTCTTGACGAAGTTAAAGATTCAATGAAAGCACTTGGTCTTTCATTTGGTATGGACATCAAAGAAGAAGATGTAATTAAGGCACTCAAGCAACGTGGTGCTTCAGAAGTAGAAAAATAATACGATAGTAAAAAGTGGAAAAACACCATGAGACATCGAATAGATCGTAAAAAGTTGAATTTAAAGGCGCCACATCGACGTGCGTTATTGAGAAATCAAGTAATTCATCTTATTGAAAATGGTTGTTTGCAGTCAACAAAGGCTCAAGTTAAAGAAGTTCAACGTTTGGCTGAAAAATTGGTTACCATTGCGCGTAAGGGTACCGACTTCAATGTTCAACGTAGAGTTAGACAGTTATTACCTTATAAAAATTCAGCAGTGGTAAAGTTATTTACTGAAATTGCTCCTCAATATACGGATAGACCAGGTGGATACACCCGTGTTATTCCAATGGGTCGCAGAATCAGTGATACTGCACCAATTGCGCGTTTAGTATGGGTTGAAGATGCTGAAATTGCTGAAGTAACCGATAAAAAATCTGCGACTGCAAAAAAATAATTTTCTTGAATTTATTTGAGAAAAGATTTTGGGGCTTGATAGTTTATCAAGCCCCTTCTTTATTTATTCTTCTGTTATTATAAATTGTTCTAGATATAATTGAATTTCTGGATATTTTTCTGCTTTTTTATATGCTTTTTCAATCCAGTTTTTTGGCTCACGGTATTTAATAAGATATTTCTCTCGTAATTCTTTATCTTCTAACATTTCTTTCAGAACAGATAAATAGCCTTTGGCGGCAGCCCTGCGTAATGCTTGGCCAAGCATATCTACCGTTGATTGAGAAGTTAACAGTTTTTCTCTTTGGCCTTTATCTGAAAGAATTAAGGCTATTTCTTCAACATTACCTTCTTTTGCCGCTGTATCAAATCGTGTTTTTACACCTTTTGCATAAACAGCTGAACTTAAAAGTAAAATTGAAAGGACAGTTCATTTTTTCTCCTTATTTAAAAAATGTTTTGGTTATGCGGGTTCTCACTCTTTAAAGATAGCAAACCTGGCAGTGGAAAGTCAACAAGTTTAAATATTTTTTTATAAAAATTATCATGTAGAAAACTTTTTTCTTGCAAGACGTAATGAAAGGGTTGATTGAAAGGGCTTTTTACTTTTTAATATTGTTTTACTTTATCGAGAATAAGATGAGAAAGAGCTCCTGCGATAAAAAATAGTGCAAAAAAGCTTGATTCGGCGAATAGATGTGGCTTTGAAGCATATATGATGCCGAGAATAATAAGTGGAAGGCCGATAAGGAAATATGCCCTATGAAATATGCCTCGATGATTAACAACAAGAGGTGTAATTGCGAGAATTGATATAAAAATAAGGAGGTTTGGGTTGGGGTTTATAACGAGCAACAAAAGATAAATGACAAAAAAGAGTCGATATAACCAAATCTGAATTTTGCTTTTTGTGTCAATATCGGGGAAAAGGGCGCCAAGAATACAAAAAAGGAACCATTGAATAGTGTGTATTGCATCAAGGGGATACTGAGAAAATTTAAGAAAATAAATGAGAACGGTAAATGTAACTACTCCACCAACAATATGTCCTTTATAGTTCATTTTTCGCTTCCTTAGGCGTTAATTTCATGAGATTGGTACCGGGATAGTAAAAATGTAAAATCTTTTTAAATGGCCACCCTTTTTTAACTAATTCATTTGCTCCCCATTGGCAGAGTCCGAGGTGATGGCCGTAGCCTGTTCCTTTAAGCTGTATATTATTTTTTTTCTTGTTGCAGTTGAAAGCAAAACTTTTTACCTCAGGAAAGAGTGAATAAATTTTTTTGCCGTCTATAAAAAAGTTTTTTTGTTTTTCGTGGATTGTAA
>CAYUHH010000077.1:0-4593 GCA_964444435.1 uncultured Pseudomonadota bacterium
GCTGTAGCTTTTATAAAAAGGACACCAAGCACTGACTTACTGTAACGTTTTATATCATAATTTTATATTTAAGCCAACTTAAAGGGCAACTACAGACTAAACACAAAGCCTTTTTTCGACTCAAAACTCACAATCTGCTATAATTAAAAACATGAATACCTTTAAATTTGAACTTATTTATCAGTCAAAAAAAAGTAATGCACGCGTAGGACGCATTCATACTCCTCACGGAATTATTGACACGCCAAACTTTGTTGCAGTTGGCACAAATGCAGCTCTCAAAGCAGCTGACAGCGTCCTTGTTGATCAGCTTGAACAACAACTCATGTTTTGTAACACCTACCATCTCATGATCCAACCAGGAACCGATATTGTAAAAAAAGCTGGGGGACTACATAAATTCATGAATCGCAAGCAACCGATCATTACCGATTCGGGAGGATTTCAAGTTTTCAGCCTAGCGTATGGATCGGTTCATGATGAGCTCAAAAGTCGCGGTACAAAAAAATTAAATAATACCGTCTTAAAGATGAATGAAGAAGGAGTCCTTTTTCGCTCATACAGAGATGGTTCACCGATTTTATTAACACCTGAATCATCAGTTGAAGCACAAAAAGCACTTGGCGCTGATATTATTATTCCTTTCGATGAACTACCTCCTTACCACACAAAAAAAGATATTCTCAAAAAATCACTTGAACGTACGCATCGTTGGGAAAAACGATCATTAGATAAGCACCGAGAAGACCCACAAGGACAGGCTATGTATGCTGTTATCCATGGCGGAACAGATCCTGAATTACGCAAACAAAGTGTTGAATATCTTGCAAGCTTACCTTTTGATGGCTGTGCCATTGGTGGAAGCTTTGGCAAAACATATAAAGATATGATTATGATGCTCGATCATCTGATGCCCCATATGCCTCAAAAAAAACCTAATCATTTGCTAGGAATTGGCGACCTAAAATCCGTTAAGGAAATTATTAAACGTGGTATCGACACATTTGACAGTTCATACCCAACACGTTGTGCACGACATGGACTTCTTTTCACATCAACAGGCATGCAAAAAATTCTTCAGGCAAAACACAAATACAATTTTAAACCAATCGATGAACAATGTTCATGTTATACGTGCAAAAATTACTCAGCAGCTTACCTGCATCATTTGTTCAAAGCACACGAACTTTCAGCATATAGCCTTACAACCATACACAACCTTCACTTCATGATACAACTTGTAAAAAACATTCGGACAGAAATCTTAAATGGAATACTATGATTAAAAAAATTTTCCTGATGACTGTTTTCATTCCTCTTTGGGCAATAGAACAAAAAAAAGAAAAAAACCCTCATTACTCAGCATGCCTCTCAGAACAAACAATAAATAACCTTAAATGGAAAAGAATTTACGAAAAACCCAAAATCTCTATCTTTTTGAACAGGCTAAGCACCTCTAATTACATTTCAGCAACACATCGTCATACTTTTTATTTCGGTGATAGAATAGAACCTTTTGTAATGCGTCAAAAAATTACAGCTCCCTGCGAAGGGATACTAGAAAAAGCTACACTTCTCGAAGATTGGCTTAAAACATACAGGATAGTTGAAATATTTCTTTCCTTTGGAGATTCAGATGACCCACCAAGAAAAAACTCTCACAAAAAATGAGATTAAACAAATTTTGTCCCTCAAAACAAAAACAGGACGTGAACAAGAAAAAGAATTTTTTGCTGAAGGCATACGCATCTGTCAAACATTAATAAAAAGCCCCCTTCAATTGATACAATTATATACAACGAAAGAGATGCTTCAGGACGCAGAAAATCTTGCTGAAAATATAACCGTTGTATCAAAATCAATTATGGAAAGATTATCGCCAAGCAAAACTCCAAGTGGGTTGCTGGGAATTTTCTCTATTCCTAAAAAAATTATCCCAGAAGAAATCAAAAAGGGAATTGTTTTAGCGCGCATTTCAGATCCTGGGAACGCGGGAGCACTCATTCGCTCGGCAGTTGCTTTTGGTTTTTCAGAAATTATTATGATTGAAGGATGCGATCCCTGGAATCCCAAAGTTATACAAGCATCCGCAGGAACCATCGGGCATGCAAAAATCTATGAACTCTCATGGTCCGAATTAAAAAGCCATCAAAATCGGCCACCATTAATGGCTCTTGTTCCCCGTGATGGAAACCCGCTCGAAAAAACAACCAAAAACAATCTTTTGATCATAGGAAATGAAGCTCATGGAATTCCTCATGAATGGATTACTGAATGTGATTCACGAGCAACACTTTCTATGCCGGGAAAAATAGAAAGTTTAAATGCAGCCGTAGCTGGTTCAATTGCACTCTATCTTAGCATAAGTGAATAACGTATACTGAAAAAAATTTAAGGATTTCGATGACGTATAAACTTTCACTTCCTACCGCCGTAGCAATCAATTTAAATATCATGCTCAGTGCAGGAATATTTCTTAACAGTGTTCCCTTAGCAAAATATGCTGGAGGCTTTTGTTTTTTGCCTTATCTTATTATTGGAGGACTCCTCATTCCTCTCATTATCGCAATGGCGGCATTACTGAATCACCATGAAAATGGAACATTTTACCAAATTGGAAAACAAGAAATTGGTTCATTTTTTGGATTTTTAAGCAGTTGGACATACTTCATTGCAAAGCCTGCTTCCGCTGCTGTAATGATTCATTTTTTTAATGATTTAATGATACAACTATTTCCCCTCTTGCAATCAATTTCAATTTATACATTAGATTTAGTCGTTATAACACTCTTTACAATTCTCAATCTCCTGAATATGAAAATTGGTCGCTCGATTCAGTTTTCATTTATTTTTATTAAATTAATTCCACTTCTGTTTATTATTATTGCGGGACTGTGGTTTATTCAACCGACAAATTTTTCAGCAATTCATCTTAATTTAAACGGCATTCCACTGGGCTTACCGCTCGCTCTTTTTGCATGTTCAGGATTTGAAGCAACACTTTCACTTGCAAGCCACATAGAAAATTCCAAACGCAATGCTTCTCGCGCCATCATTATTTCATATCTAATCGCTATTACTATTTATGTTCTTTATCAATTTGGTTATTATGCTGCCATTAATATTAATAAACTTGCAACTATCGCATCATTTAATGGAATAGCGTTTTTTCTCAAATCAATCTACAGCCAAACGCATTCTCACCTCCAGGCTCTTCTTTATATCTGCATTGGCATCTCATCACTTGGCGGCGCATACGGAATACTCTTTAGTAATAACTGGAATCTTCACACGCTTGCACAACACCACCATACATTTTTCTCAAAAAATTTAATTAAGAAAAATAGTGCCGGCATTGCATACTGGTGTCTTTTTATTGAAGTATTAATCTGCTTTTCTTATATTTTTTTTACTCATGCAAACCAAATCATGCTTCAACAAATAAGCGTATTTGGAAGTACCATTGCCTACACTATTAGCATTTCAGCTTTTGCCGTTCTCGCATTCAAAAAAATAAAAAAATATTGGGCCTATCTTATTGCATTCCTCGCGTTAATTAATTGCTTCATATTCTTAGCATCATGTATTAATGGATTTTTCAATCATGGGCCACAAGCACTTTATGCATTCACCACAATCCTTCTTTTTGGTTCCTTAATGTATGGCTCAACAAAAATATTTTTAAAAAATAAGTAAGTCAGCATTATAATATTATTTTTCGAACATTTTATTGCGTTTAAATGACCAATCACCATAAACTGATGAGTGAAATGAAAATAATGGAGGCTCATGATGAAACGTATAACGCTCTTTTTACTTATCTGTATCTCATCACTTTTTGGCACAAGTAACGCACCACGGCCTTTAGGTCGTGGCTTTAAAGCTAATGATTTAGCCCATTCATCCCCAGGTTTAAAAACCATTGGGTATTATGAGCGAGACAATAACCCTGATAAAGAAATAAAAATTACGGGCGCCGTTGTCGCACCATGGGTTAAAGGAGACTTGTGCATCGGCTTCTGGTATGACCAAGAAAAAATAAAAATATGCCGCCCTATTCGCGCCGCACAAGACTACCTTTTCGCAATTCCCCAACGCATTGATCATATACGGGTCTACCGAACATTCGCCAAAGAATGTAAAATACTTCCAAAAGGTAGAAAGGAATGTCGAAGAATCAAGGGGCGCTTTAATACCAATGATCAATTTACCGAACTTAATCTCACCTACGATCACGAAGGTATTAAAAATTATTACACCATTCCACCAAAACCCCAGCTGAGCACTTACGGATTCCCACAAAAAGATCCTTCAATTGTCTTCAGGAATGCTCAAATGGATAATCCGACAGCATTCTCTTAATTATTGTAAAAACGGCTGACGAAGTAACACATTATTTGTACGCCAACCCGCTTACATTGACTATGGGATACTATGATAAATATGGGACGCTCTATGCCCTCCCAATTCAACGCAACTTGCAAAACAAGAACAAAACATATATCTTATAATGTATGAAAAGAATAATAACAATCTTAAGCTTTATGATTTTTACACAAGGCTGCTCACAAATGACCTTCGAATCAATCGCAA
>CAYUHH010000078.1:0-4561 GCA_964444435.1 uncultured Pseudomonadota bacterium
CCTCTGGTTTAATAAACCAACCTTCAGAAGGAATCGCATTCACTCCAAAATGATACCGATGATAATTGTAAGGTGACAGGCGAAAAATCATCATCGTTCCATCTCTAAATTGAGATGCTAATACTTTGTTTTTGAGAAAATCATCTAAGTTGAAATCGGCTTGTTTTACATTAAACATCGTTAACTCGTCATTAATGCTTTGTATGACGATCAACTTGCTATCAGCAGGCGCTACCATCACTCGTGGATTAAGTGAATCCGCAACTAAACGTACATCTTTTTTTAATTTTCGCGTAAAAAAATCTTGAAAACTGACAAATTCTCCTCGTTGTTTTTCCCAATCAGCAGGATTAATGCCAAACAAATCTAACGTTTGTGCAACTTTATCATCTGACAATTTCCACGTTTTACCATCCGGCTCAAACCCAAACTTTTCTAAAAAAGAATCAATCGCTTGTCCGCCCTTATGCTCAGTATATTTTCCATAAATATCAGATACAACCCTCGTAAGACGATCAGGAACAAAGCGCCTGAAATATCGCGTAAAATTATTAACATATGCTGCAGCTAATGCCTTATGAGCAGCGACATGAAACGGTTCAACCATCAACACATATTGATCACCATTTCGAACATAAACCTTATTACAAAGCAGTGATGGCAAGAAACAAACTTCATAATCACCTGCTCCAAATTTTGCCGGGCACAAAACTGTTTGGGCATAAATCTTTGAATCAATTTCCGCACCCTTCCCCATATCTTCCCCTACATGAACAAGAGCTGATTTAACTTCATCATCCTGCCGTACTTTACATGCTAAATTTTTCGTCCACAACAATGCATTCAAATCAGCAGAAACATTTTTTCCTACGCATTCAAAAAATGCACCTGAGCAACCGGCATTAACCTGTATAAAAAAAAAGCATAAAATAAAAAAACGAACAAAGCTCATCTGACAACCTCCTTGACTAACATCCTTTACCCATTATAAAAAATACAAAAATCTTCATTCAATAAAAAGACCAAAATGGATGCACCCCCGTTATACGCCCAATATTAATATCAATTAACATTGGCTTATTATTAACAATAATAAAATCAAATCCACCCATCCCTTGAGGACTAATTTCATCCAATAATTTTTGAGATACATTTAACAATAAATCATGAATTGAATCGGAGAAACCTCCTGGACACCTCACCCCTTTAAATGAATAATTTTTTATACGTTGTGCCACCATCCCTAAAATTTTCTTCCCATTAAATTGAATGGACGGAGAAAGAAAAAAACCTTTTTCATCTAAGTCGGGATGCATACATTCTTGCAAAACAACTGGCCCAAATTCAAAATCATAATTATATAATTGTGCTTCATTCTCAACAACAAAAAACCTTTATCACTATAACGCAATCCATACGCCTCAGAATCAACATTACATTCCGCGATCTCTAATTCTTTTTGCAACAAACGAGTTAACGAAGTTTCGGCATATACATGCAATCTCTCTAAAGAAAATTTCATACAAGACTTTTGCAGCGGGGCAACAATATCCAATAAAAACGTCTCTTCATCTAATGAATCATAAAACATAAACTGCCCATGAGATAAACCAAACAGATCGACACAAAAATCTAAAAAATTACACACATCGTTAGAACGAGGAACAATCGCAACATCACCGGCCTGCATCAGCGGCATAATACGCATCGACATAAAATCCTCATTAAACTGATACACTTTATAATACGAAGGAATCGTATGAAACCATAATGTAGAAATATTCCTGCTCCTTTTTTTAAATCGTTAGGAGTAATATGACGGACTCTCAACTAAAAGATCATGCCGATGGTGCATGTTTAACATAACTACAAAACTATTATAATTCTCAAGTTCCATTTTTATCAAGGCTGCAATTGATTTTACCCCATCCTCGCAAATAATGCCTCTCTTGCAGGCATCAGCAATAAACGGCTGCTCTTTTAAATATGACCATGAAGCAACCGCATTTATAACATTCTCTGAAAAAATCCCCCCATCATGAATCAAAATGCATTTTACTTTTAAATAATCAAGTAACGAGGAAACTATTTTCCCGTCATTGCGCATCGCCCGCTCCACATAACATTCAGATAAAATGGCAAGCAATTGATGATACACCCATTCAGGAGCAATACAACAACCACACGAAAGAGCCTTAAATTCACCCAAACTCCAGCCATGAAGAATCCCTTTAACAAAACCCTCCCCCCATGAAAGCTCACAAACATTTTCAGCCTCAACAAAGCAACGCCGTTTAAACGATGAAGAACAATCTCTCTCTCCCCGCTCAATCCATCGTTTTTCACATCCAAACAACCATGAACTAAATAAAATTAAAACAAGAATCTTCTTAACCATATTCATCTTTCGTGCATCAACTTTTAACCTATGGTATACTAAACATGTAACTAATTTTACCATAAATAAAGAACAATATGAGTATTAAAGCTGGCCTTGTAGGGCTCCCAAATGTTGGAAAATCAACCTTATTTAATGCACTAACACGATCTTCGGTTCCTGCAGAAAATTATCCTTTTTGTACCATTGAACCGCACATTGCAATTACCGAAGTACCCGACAAACGAATCCCAAACCTTGTAAAGATTTACCAATCAAAAAAAATTATTCCTGCGGATGTCATGTTTGCGGATATTGCAGGACTTGTAAAAGGAGCAGCCCAAGGAGAAGGCCTGGGAAATCAGTTTTTGAGCCATATTCGTGAAGTTGATCTTATCATTCATGTACTTCGTTGTTTTGAAGATCCAAACATTGTTCACTCACAAGAAAAAATTGATCCCCTTGAAGATTTCGACACCATTGAGCAAGAATTAATGCTCAAAGATCTTGAGTCACTGGAAAAACGAAATCAAAAGATAAATAAACAACTAAAATCAAACATATCTCCTGCAGAAAAAAAAACGCTCACGCAAGAAAAAGAAATACTTAAAGAAATTTTAGGGGCTATCGACAACCTTGACGCAACAAAAGTTCGTGAAATTATTCAGCGAACAAAACTCGACACGTTGTCACTCATAAGTTCAAAAAACTTCCTCATTATTGCCAATCTTCAAGAAGCCGATGTTTCTCAAGAAGAAAACAACCCTTATTATCAAAAGCTTGTTGAAAAGTTTGGAACCGATAAGGTTATTCCTCTTTGTGTTAAGTTAGAATCTGAACTCACCCAACTTTCTGAAGAAGACGGAAAAGAAATGATGGTTGAACTTGGCATTTCAGAGGCAGGAATCGACACGGTCATTCGAAAAACATATGAAAACCTTGGATTAATTACCTTTTTTACCTGTGGCCCAAAAGAAACACATGCATGGCCTATTAAAAAAGGAATCAACATTCGCCAAGCGAGCGGTGAAATTCATTCAGATCTTGAACGCGGATTTATTTGTTCCGAAATCATTAACTGCACCAGCATCTTTGAATTAGGTTCAGAAGCAAAAGCCCGTGAAGCAGGAAAAATCAAAACAGAAGGAAGAGATTATATCGTCGAAGATGGTGATATTGTCTTTATTAAATTTAACGTATAAAGAAGAGGGGACCGATAAGGTCCCCTCTTTTAAATATCATCCATTTCAAAAATCAAAGGCTCCCCTTCATCCTGAGGCAAAGAACCCAACACATCGGCAAGAATCCTTTCACTTTCATCATGAAGAATCTTAATTTTTTCACCTTTTGTACAATACCAATATAAATCTTCACTTGGACGATAACCAACACACTCAAACGCGTTGTTACCAAATTCAATCGTTTCATGAGGATTGTCGTCACTTTCAACGGCCTGCCCCATTAAAATATCTTGCTTTTGACCTGCATGTATTACAAAAAATAAACTCATCAGAATAAGAAAGATCTCTCCATTTCCCCTCTCCCTCTTAATTACAATTTACACAATCCGAGAAACAAAAAACAATAATTAAAATAATAAATCATCAATGTTGAAAAAATAGAACCTAACAC
Organism: uncultured Pseudomonadota bacterium; assembly: GCA_964444435.1. Classification (GTDB taxonomy): domain Bacteria; phylum Babelota; class Babeliae; order Babelales; family UBA12409; genus UBA12409. The sequence continues at coordinate 4,010 of CAYUHH010000078.1, forward strand.
ATCACACACATAAAGTAATTGTTGCGTTACATACGAAAAGCTTCCTTTTTTATAACAAGAATCAGGCTCTTTTACATAAGCACATCCACTCAAAAATTGCGTTATAGCAAAATTCCTTAAGTCTCATACAATTCTCCCAGGGCTTGAACAAAATCGCATCAAGAAGAACTTTAACATCTAAAAATTGCTGGTTGCCTAAATTTTCAACCGTGACCTGCGAAGCTCACAGATCGAAGAAGGTTTATCGACTAACCTCCAGTTGGATCGGCCAGTCGCTCATCCTGAGTGATTGGTCAATTAAACTGAAAGTTTGCGTCGCCAACGGATTAATCAGCGATAAGCGACAATTTAATTAACGTTTTTTTTGAAGTAGCGGCTCAAGCCCTTGGCTGATTGTGTGAAGTTTAATGAAACTTGCTGTAATTCAAAATAAGAATAACATTTTTCGTGTGAACCTTAAGGGGTGTTGCTATATAAATACAAAAAAGAAGCATATACATAATAGTCCCCTTATTTTCACACCCCTCTATATAATGATTTATTAAAAATTTT
>CAYUHH010000079.1:0-4551 GCA_964444435.1 uncultured Pseudomonadota bacterium
GAAGAATGCTGGATTTGAGACGCCAGATTTAACTACAATATCATTTAGTTTATCTAAAAATTCCTGTGCATGGTGTTTCATTTTGTTTATTAATCCAAGTTTTGTAAGGCCACCTACTATTTGTCGAGTAAATTTAGGTTTGTAGCCTGGAAGAATCGATTCAGGATTTGTCCATCGTTGGTGATTTATTGAAGGGCTATTCAAAGCTGGTGGTTGCTGTGTTTTAAAAAGATTTTGCAACCGTCTTTTTTTGCGTAGCCGCTCGATGACTTGGCTGGAGTAATACGGAATAAGAGCGGGTAGCTGATTTTTAAAGGTGCTTTGCAGTTGGTTTTTATATTCGTCGCTTTGTTGAACTCTATAGGCAATTTCACTTTTTATTTCGGAGAGACATGGTCTTGTTTCGATTCCTTCGAGAAGGATGTCTCGTGCTGCATTTATTTGCGCACTTATTTGCGAATCTCCTCCTTTATCTTGATGGTATCTGCGTTGTAATTCTCTGTAAACACGTGTGATGTTTGTACTGTTTTCAGGATTGAATGCAAGGTTATGGTGCGTGGTTAATCTTTCAAAAAGATCAAGGCTATCTGTATATTCTCTTCCTTGAATACGTTCAATTTTTTGTTGTGATTCAGCATTTTGTATTTTATTTTCCGTTATAGCAGATTTTAAGCGAGCGATTCGTTTGTGAAAGTCATCGATAATGGTATCACGCACTTTCTGCATTGGCCTAAGAAGAGCCGAAGGTTCCCTGGCTGTTTTTTCAAGATAATGAGCGCTTGTTTCAAGAAAAGATTCACAAGGTGATGGCGATTCCATTGCTTGTATAAAATTAAAGATAACAAAAGATAATAAGATAAATGTAAGTTTTTTATTCATGAATAATCCAGATTAAAAGCTTGAGATGTGTTTGTTTTACTTCTTACTAAGGTACCTTTTTTAGAAAAAAGTTAAAGCTTTTATAATTTTTGATATAATAAATATTAGTAGATCCGGATACCTGGGTGGTTTTCCCTGAAGATAAAGAGAATAAACCAATTTATAATAATGCTTATCTTATATTGGATTCGAAAGGATACGCACATTGGAACCATTGGTGGAAATGGTATGAAGATGTGTATTTAAAAATGGATTTTGATCAACAGCTAAAAGAAGATTTTGATCGTCCAGATTTAATTAATGCTCGCGTAGGAATTTTTGTACCCTTAGCGCCAACTTATCCTGTTTTTTATTTCGAATTTAGTGATTCTGAGGAAAAATTAAAACTATTTGATAAGGTTGATATAGAAACAGATCGTCGTAATCTTGGGCCATACATAAAAAGAATATTATTGATTTAGAAAAAAGAGAATTAGAGGGTTCTCTTAAAAAAGAAGTATCTGAATCGATAGATAAAGAACTACATATTGTGTCGGTTACGAGTTTATTTGTTACATTTTATGATCTTATTCATTTTACTTTAGCTGATAATGGTATGTATTATGCTTTTTTTCATTATCCAATATTCGGTGGCTATTCAGAGGATGGAGGTGAGGAGGAATATCAAGAACCAGAAACTGTTACTGAAGAAGACGTAGATTTGCTTGATAGTTACGAGGATTCTCTTTATTGCGACTTTTCAGCCAGTGGTTTGCGTGGTGCGAAGGTAAATATAATAAAGTCACTTTTGCATGATTGGGATGATAAAGAAGATAAATGGCACTTCTACGAATATGATTTCCCTTCAAAGGTTGTTGAAGATTTTGTTGTACAATCTAAAGAAATGAAAAAGCTCTGACAATAAATCGTGAATGAATATTTTTCTTATTTTACAACTTGAGTGAACAGACCGACATTGCAAACCGGTTGGCCTTCGAGTTCTTTTTTTTGATGGCGCATTTTTTCTTTAAGTTTTCGTGTGTCACGTAATGATTGTTTGGCTGTTTCCCAATGTTCTTTCATTCGTTTGTGATATTCTTTGTACTGAACATGGGGCGGTTTGAACTGTTGCAGCTCTTTTCGTATTCGTGTGAATTCTTTTTTTGTAAAGAACGGTAGCTCAAGTTCTTTTGTTTTCTTAACACCATTTTTTATTTTAATTTGCAGCGTTTCATCTTCAGGGCGTAAGGTAATACGAAGATGTTTTCCTTCTAAGTGATTCTCTTGAATATCTTTCAGATACAGTGGCATAAGGAGTCCAACTGAAAGCGGTTTGAGGGGAAAATATTTACGGTACCATTCAGGTGTCCAGCCAAAGAAGAACATCTCAGTATGGTTAGGATGAACCATTTCATATCGTGGCATAATATGGAAAGTTCCATCTTTTTTAGGGATTTTTATGTGAGTTCGAAAAATGCGCATCTGAACTTGTGTAATATTTTTTGGTAATGGACCATCTTTTTTTAAGAAGAAGTGATGAGAAAATGAGTTTGTTGGTGATGAAAAGAAATCAGAGCTTTGGATATTATCTCCTTTGGAATAAAAGAGATAGATGTCTTTGAATAGTCCATTATCCAAATAAGCTTGAGTATTAGCGTGAATGGGCGTAGAAATCATGATAAACTGATCAATTTTAAATGGTGTATATCCATTGTTTCGAGCAGCTTCGCCCAGATGTAATGCAACATTGCCACCATGACTGTATGCAACAATTCTAAAGTGTGGCGTATCTCCTTGCTTTATAATTTCGTAATAAAGTTTTTTTAACGCTTCATAAAGATCTTTTGCCGCTTTACGGCGTGCTTTGCAGCTGAGTCGACTGCTCCAGCCAAACGCGTACATTTCAGTTGGCGGAAGGCCAGCTAAGTCATTAATTTCGCTGAACATTTTTCCAAAAATTTCACCGCCCGTATAATCTTCAATTGGTTTTTCTTGTGTAAGTGGCCATACGCGTATCATACCGTCTCGATCTTGTGGATGAAGTTTCATAAAGTAAGGATCTTCTCGTAATGCATCGGTTGTTTTGGTGTAAACAGACTTTAAAATGTTGTCATGTAAAAGTTTAAAGGTGTCAGAGATATTTAAATAAAGAGGGTGTGCGCCGCCCCCATGCAAAAAAACGGTGACCCAGCGGTCATCCGCACATATTTTTGAACACATAACAAGTAAGATTAGCCAAATCTTTTTCATTGGATGTGTCTCCTCTTTTTCCCACCCCTTGTTTTTAAGGTGCCATAAAAGTTTGCAGTAATGCAACAATTTATCTTTAGAAACAATTTTTTATATTCACTTTGAAAGATATGGAGGGGTGCGGTTTGAATATTTTGGGACGTTTTTTGCTTTATTTAGAGCACAGTTCCTTAAGCTTCATACAATTTTTTCTGTGTTGAACAAAGTCGTATCAAGAAAAACTTTAACATTTAAAGATTTTTTGTTGCCTAAATTTGCAACCGTGAACTGCGAAGCTCGCAGAGCGCAGAAGGTTTAGTCCCCTGTTGGATCGGCAAGCATGCTGCTTGACCGCGTAGCCATAAGCCTTTTGCTATGCAAAAATCTTATACAGCAATTCCTGCGCTTAAAAGTTACCTGTAATTTGTTAATTCATGGGAATGCGCCGGAAGCAAAAAGGGTTCATGTGAAATATTAAAAACACTGGAATTTTTTTCGTGAACTGAATTTAAGGTGAATATTTCTTTTCATAAATCCGAAGGCTTATTCCTAAAAAAATATTTTTTTTTCTTCCTGTGCCGTATTATGTATTACATAAAAAATAAATTTTAGTATGTATGCACAGGAATGGTTCTCAGTGATTATGACGTATGTCATAATCATTTTGCTACACGATCCAACTGAAAGTTGGCCCGGTCCAGCACGCTTGCTGGTAGATCAAACTGAACGTTTGCGTTATCAATTGATTGGTCAGCGATAAGTGTCTCTTGGCTGATTGTATAAAGTTTTGGGAAGTTTGCTGTATTTAAAGTTTGGTGCGTTCCGCTATATATCAAGGTCTGCGGAACGCACCAAAGAAGTCAAAAAATTAATTAATTATCTTTTTGTTTGCGATAGAAGCTGATGAATGAGATTGTGGTTAAAATGACGATTGCGATCAAGAGTGAAATGAATTTAAGTTTTGCATCAAGATAGAACCACGTGCGCCAATAACCGTTAATGGCAGATGCAATTCCTGCGAGTACCAGTCCTACGCTAATTGCTGGCACGGGAACAATGGTGCCGAGAATAAGAAACGTGGTGGCGAAGAATAAGGTAACATAAAATACTATTGAGCTCCGCTTTTCTTCGAGAGCATGTTTTCTTTGGCGATATTCATTTTCTAAATTTTCTAAAGCGGTGGCGTCTTTTTTATTTATGACGGATGATGGTAGATGTTTTAGACCCTGATTCAATGTCATATATTCTTTATATTCAGATGGTGAGAGAAATTCTTTTTTGTCATCCCATTTGTGCAGTTTTTGGAATTCTGGGTAAAAGACGTTGATTCCAAGATGCACACAGAGTGGAAATGAGATTGCTAAGGCAAGCGTAATGCCCAAGTCTCGGATTACGGTAAAAAACTTCATAAAAGTCTCCTTTTTTTTTGACTTCTTTTTTAGTTCTAACATTTTTTTTAAAAAT
>CAYUHH010000080.1:0-4470 GCA_964444435.1 uncultured Pseudomonadota bacterium
AAAGTGGCCCTTCATATTTAAATCTTAATAAATTTTATTTTGCTGCAAGTTGAGATTTATGTGGATGCGCTGTACCTGCATACACTTTTAATTTTTTAATTTGCTGACGTGCTAATTTGTTTTTTGGCAACATTCCCTTAACCGCATGTTCAACTAAAAATGTAGGATGCTTAATGAGCATCTTTTCTGCAGTTGTTTCTTTCTGTCCACCAATCCAACCAGTATAACGAACATATGTTTTTTGTTCTTTTTTGTTACCGGTCAACTTAACTTTCTCTGCATTGATAACCACAACATAATCACCACTATCAGTATGTGGCGTATATTCTGGTCGATCTTTTCCTCGTAGAACATCTGCAATTTCAGTTGCAAGTCTACCTAAAACTTTATCTTGCGCATCAACTAAGATCCACTTAGGATGACGATCTTCTTTGCGCAAATAAAAAGCACGATTCATACTCATTATTAATTCCAAGCCTTTAAAAATTTTTTAACCGATAAATGAACGGGACAGTTATTAATTTACTTGAAAGTCCCTATTTCGTCAACTACAATCAGCCTATTTTTCTTGTGATTAGGCATGATCACGTGTAAACTTATAGTAAATTAGTATCAATAGAAAAAAGGCAGGAATTCTTTTATGCAAAATTGGCTCGTTATTCTTCCACCAATTATTTTGCTCCTTACTGCATTCATAAGCAGAAATATCATTTTATCAGTCTTATTGGGTATTGCAAGCGCCGTACTTATCGGTGCTCAATTTTCTATCCCAGGAACTATTGAACTGCTTTATACCTACCTTAAAAAACAATTTTTAGATCCAGATTTCGTAAACATTTACGGGTTCCTTTTTATCCTCGGAGCAATCATTACACTGATTAACTTCACAGGAGGATCATGTGCATTTGGAAATCTCATTACTAAAAAATTGAAAAATGCACGAAAAACAGAATCAACATCTCTTTTTCTTTCAATGCTTCTCTGTTTTGATGATTACCTCAATACATTGACAATGGGCTGCGTTATGCAACCACTTACTGATAAATTTAAAATTCCGCGCGTAAAATTAGCATACCTCATTGATGTCATGGCATCACCCGTCGTTGTTTTATTGCCAGTTTCAAGTTGGATTGCACTCATTGTAAAACAACTCAAGCTCTCAGGTGTAACCCTGGGATTCTCCAAATTTGTTCAACATAAAATTCAATTTCCAGGTGGAATGTTCAGCATTGGACACAACGTTATTGTACGAGCAGATCCATTTTACACCTACATAAGATCCATTCCGTTTATCTTTTATTCCTTCATTCTTGTTTTTTCAGCATGGTTCATTGTACGTAAAAAAATTTCATACGGCCCCATGGCAAGACATGAAGAAATTGCACGAAAAACAGGAAATCTTTACGGCGGCAAAGAACCTCGCTTCAAAATGATGCACCATCATAAATCAAGCATAAAAATATATTTAAGCGATTTTCTTGCTCCTATCGTTTCACTCGTTGTGGGCGCGCTCCTTGCAATCCCTTATACCGGTGGATATTACCTCTTTGGTGGAAGCAGAACACTCCTTGAATCCTTCCGCTTTGCAAATATTTTCCAATCTCTTTTCTTTGCAAGTGTAATTTCATTACTTATCGGCATCAGCCTCGGATTCATACATAAAAAAATTAAAATGCTTCACCTTCCACTCTGCATTGCACGAGGCGTTCATTTAATGTATCCATCAGCTATTATTATTTTCTGTGCATTATTATTTAGTAATATTTTAGACCACGAACTTCATGCTGGTCAGTATGTTGCACAACTTATACTTCCATATATCAATATTCATTGGTTACCCGTTATCGTATTTCTAATGACAACACTCGTCGCACTTGGAACAGGCTCTTCGTGGGCCGCGTTTTCTATCATGTTTCCTATCGCCATACCAATGATTAGTTCGCTTTCAGGATTGGATCATCCCGTTATGCTTGCTGAAGTTTATATTCTTCTTCCAACTATCGGAGCTGTCATTTCAGGATCTTTAGCAGGAGCACAACTTTCTCCAATATCAGACCCAATAACCATGTCATCAACAAGCGCTGGCTGCTATCAAATGGATCATATAAAAACACAAATTTGGTACATTTTACCCGCGACAATTGGATCAGCCGTATCATTCATTGCGGCAGGATATCTTACTGTTAATGGATCAACACTCAATGGCATTGCTTGCATGGCAATTGGCCTCGCATTAACCATTGCACTCATTTATGCAGCGCATAAAATATATCCTTTTTTTAAAAAAAGGAGCCTTAAATGAGCAGTACGCAACGCATGGCACTCATGAGTCTCGGAAGCCTTCTTTTACTCTTTTTTGTTATCAATCAAATGCTTACCCCCAGTCGAAAACCGCTCTACCATGTTGGAATTCTTGTTTCAGCACAACATCCTGCCCTTGATTTAGCTCTTGAGGGAATTAAGAAAAAACTATTTATTAAACTCAATCAACGAATAAAGTTTATTGAATTTGTAGGAAATGGGTCACCTGAGTATTTGCAAAATAATGCACAAACCCTCACGTTCAATGAAAAACTCAATCTCTTTATCGCTATCGGCTCTCCCGCATGCCATGCACTTGCAGATCGTGAAAAGCAACGACCTATTGTATTTGCCGCCGTTTCTGATCCACAACTTCATTCTCTCACCCAATCAAATTTATGTGGAATAAGCGATAAAAGCGAAACACTTAATCAATTTAAGTTCATCAAACAATTAATCCCTTCAGCAAAAAAAATTGGCCTCCTGTATACACCAGATGAAACATATGCTCAACAAAATAAACAGGCTATCGAAGCATTACTCCACCAAGACCATTATGAAACAATCGAAATAAATCTTCGAGAAAAAGATTCCTTCCAAAAAGCAGCATCTGCCGACATCCTCTTTGCTATTGAAGATTATACAATTGCAACAGCAATGAAAAACATTGCGCAGCAAGCTCTCGAGATAAAAAAACCTCTTTTTACGAGCTATACGCCTGCAGTCAACGAAGGCGCTTTTGCAAGTTGCGGTGTAAATTATCATAAATGCGGTCGTAAGGCTGGAAAATTTGCCCTTAAACTTCTAAAAAACCATACAACAGCACATGAGCTTGGCATTATACATATGCCAAACAATGACATATCAATTAATGAAACTGTAGGAAATAAACTCAATATAAAGATCCCATCTCAGCTCATCAAATATACGCAAAAAATAGACACTGAATAAATTTATTTCTTATTTATCCATAGTATCTACACCTGAATATGGCCGTTTCCCATAATGTTTTTCAGTACCTTTTGACTCATCACGACGATCTATTTTTGACTGCTCTTTTGAACCTTCTTTACCAACTCTATTACCTAACGACTCATCCAAACGAGCATTGTAACCTTGTTTTTTCTTCATAACACTTCCTCCATTTTTCGTTATTATCATACTTCTTTAAGTTTACAAGAAAAAAGCCTTTAAAATCAACAAAAATAAAGTTTTTTAAACTCTTGATTTTGAGAAGCCTCATTGTATATAATTATGATAAGTAGTTAGTTTAAGGATGGTCTCCATTGACACATTTAATTGAACCTTACTTGAGTCGGTGAGTATATCACCGACTCTTTTTTTTTATAAAAATTTTCTCGTAAGATAAGAAAAAAAGGAACGAAATAAACAAATATGTCTTCTCTTTTTTAATTATATTTTTACTTCAATCATCACAAGATTATGTCGCCAACAAAGAAATCAGAACCGCTTCTAAAACAACCGCCATTTAAGTCCCCGTAAAAGCAATAACCCTCGCAGAACAAGAAAGCACAACCCTCACACTCTTCTCCAAACCAGAAGAATCCTGGAGCTACACCGTTTCAACTGAAGGATATGTAAAAATTGTAAAAAATGAACAAATTAATAATGAAAATAAAAAAAAAGAAACTACTTTCACCATCTTCTCAGTCAATCCTGGCGATACATATCTTACGTTAACAAATGGCAACCAGAAACATAAATATCATATTACGATATTTCAATATTAAGCGGACTTTTTCATTAATGATTCGATATCATCAGGAGCTTTTGGAAGATCCTCACTCAAACAGTGTGAACCATCTTTAATCACCCAATAATTATCTTCAATACGGATCCCAATACTTTCGTCAGGAATGTAAAGACCGGGCTCAAGAGCAATAATATCACCCTCTTGTAATGGCTCCGCATAACTACCAACATCATGCGGCTCAAGGCCAAGATAATGGCCAATACCATGATTAAAGTATCTTTCTATACCTTTTTTCTTGAAAAACTCCACCGCTAAATGATGAAGAGAATTTTCAGGGTTCTCTTTATTATTTAGCCATATGCCAGGTCGAACTAATGATGCAATGTAATCCTGACATTCCAAAACAAACCCATATAATTCACGTTGCCGTTTTGTAAACTTCCCTGAAACAGGAA
>CAYUHH010000081.1:0-4462 GCA_964444435.1 uncultured Pseudomonadota bacterium
GAACACCGGATGCCCGTTGCGTAAAGAAGTTCTAAAATAGCGATATCACGCAAGGGATGGTTTGAAGGGATGTCTTCCGCTTTTACATTATCTAGAAGATGAAACATCTCATCTACGCTGAGATAGATAGGAAGCTTTTTTTCAATTTTTGGCCGTTTTATTTTAAGTTCAATTTTTTTGCCTTGTGTAAGACAGAATCGCTCAAATGATTTTAAGCAGGAAACTTTTCGAGCAATTGAACTTGTCTTAATTTTATTATTGTAGAGAAATATAAAAAATTTTGGAATGATATCTTTCAGCTCAGGATCGTTTTGTTCGGTTGTCCAAAACGTACAGAATTGGTTTAAATCAAGTTTGTATGAGTGGACTGTATTGTACGTAAGGCCTTTTTGTACCTCTAGATAGGTAAGGAATTCCTTTGAGCATTCTTTAAATTCTTGGCACTGCATATCTCACCTTTTTTAGTGAAGTTTATATTTGTTACAACGTCTATTAACAGAGGAGCGATTTACCCCTAAAAATGTAGCAATTTTATTTTGATTTTTAAACTTTTTCCAGAGTGTTCCCATAATTTGAGGGTCGCGTAATGCGTGTTTGCCTAGTTCAGAGGCTTTAATAAGTTCAGGATCTACGAGGTTGCGAGCTGGAGTGAATGCTTCTTCTACGTTATGGGTTTTTGATTTTTGACAGAGAAGTTGTGCAACATGTTCTTTAAATTGTTTTAAGCTTACAGTTTTTCTTGTTAAAAGTTTATTTTTTTCATGAGGGGTTAATGATAACAATTTTTTTACACTCTCGGTTTTGATTGACTGAATTGTAATTGCATCAGCCAATTCGGCAAGTTCCGTTTCATTTATTTGTAAGAGGGATGGCAGCTCTAAAGACGTCTCTTTTAGTTGTTCATATAAAGATCGACAGAACTTATTCTCTTCAACCAGTTGAAAAAGATCATGATGAGTTGAACAAATAATTCTGACATCACTTTTTATTTCGTTGTTTCCTTTATAGGGTTTGTAATAGCCATATTTAAGATAATGAGAAAGCGACTGTTGGCTTTCCTGGTTCATCAAATGGATGTTTTGAATGAATATCGTTCCATTTCCGTTGAGCTTCTCAAGAAGAGGGCTTTCAATATGGGTTCCAAAAAGAGGATTAATGCCAAATAATTTAATTAACAGATTTGTTTCTTGATGTTCTAACTTTAGAATATGAAGGTGCTCGCGCATGCTAATGTGGTGAAGTAGTTCTGCTGTTGGTTTTAAATCGTCATCGGGGCCTCTGAGTAGCAGGGTCCGTTTACTTAACGCATTTTTAAGGAGCTTTATTTTGAGGTTAAGGAATGTTTTCCCTTCACCAGGAAAAACAGTATTAATAAGGGTTCCGGCTTTTGTTGTTTCAAGATAAAGTAGATAGTCCCATTCGGAGGGATTTTTCAGGTTGCTTTCTTGTTTTTTTATAATGTCTGAAATATCGGGATAATGAACTGTTATAATAATGTTATTTGCCTCCAGATTGGGGATAGCGCTGAGTTTAAGTTTACGACCGCTATCATTAAAGGAAAAGCCTTCTTGGCTTGTTTGGTAAAGGGCTACGTTTTTTACTAATTTTTTGAGTGCTTGGGCGAGGGGATGTCCTTCGTGGAGTGAAGGATTGATCATGACAAGTTCTTTAGCTTGTTGATTGCCGAAAATAAATTTTCTGTTTTTATAAAAAATGATGCCAATTTCTTTTTGTGAAGATTCTTCAAGAAATAGTTTGAGGCTTTCTTTATATTGATTAATTTCTTGGTGCTTTTGAAAAAGCTCTTCTTTGAGCTGTTTATGTTGAGAGATAATGGCTTCAATTTTATTATTTTGAAGGAGGTTAATAATGTTTGCGGAAAAACTGGCAAAAACAATTATTTCATCACGTTCGAGATCACTATAAAGTTCGTTGATGCGTGCATCACGTTCTACGCAGATATATCCAATGATTGTGTGGTGATCAAAGATAGGTACAAAGAGATCAGCATTAATTTTTTTCATGAAGCTCAAAAGAACTTCACTTGTTTTTTCATGATGATAATATTGACTAAATTCAAGTTCATCGTAAATTAGAATTCGTTTTTTATAGATATTGTCAATGAAGTAAGAATTGTCTTCTTGTTTCATGAATTGTTCAATATATGAAGGAGTTATTTTTTTAGTATGATTTGTTTGGCTTTCTGATCGGAGATACACGTCTGTTCTTCCCATTGGAATTTTGAAAGCCTGTTTAAAAAAGGTTTTTGTAAGATTTATGAGTTCCTGTTTGCTTTCAACATTATTCAATTGATCAAGTATTTCTTTGAAATTTTCAACCAAACTTAATTTTTTAACTTCGTGTACATGTTTGTATATATTCATAAAACGTATATTCGTAATTTTTCGTGCACAGTAATAGATTGCCCATGTCATGACAATCGTGATAAACGTAATAATGCTATAACTGGCGGTTATATTTGTAGGAATAAAGCCTGCTGGATATGCCAGGTGATAGATTTCTGTAAGAAAAAGCGGCATGATAATGAGTTTTATAATAGTGTTGATTTGTTTTTTAACAATGCGAGGAATAGTTTGAGTTTGCATTTTATAGATGATGAGCATTACGCTTAAGAGAAGGACGCATATACAGAAAGGGAGGCTGTAAAGCATGATTGCATATTCAAGAGGTGTTTTTGCGTGAGCTGAGGAAACGTTGAAGTTTGTAAACATGAAAAAAATGTATGAGCCAATAATTCCTGTCGTGATTAGCAAGAAAAGACGTTGGTGGCGCGATATTTTTTTATGCGGTTCTGCAAGCGTCTCTAAAAATACACCGAGAGATTGCCATGTGATTGGTACAAAAATCCATGCGATTCGAATAATAAATGTAATAAAGGTGTATGAAAGAGCTGGCAGAAATAGTATTTGGGTAATTTTGGTAAGCCATGCAATGTCATCAGCCATAGTGCCTATAAGCGTGAGAAGAAGAAACAGAACCATTTTCTGAAATCTTTCACGAACCATATAAGTGATTACCTTAAAAAGCAAGTATGATTTACAGAGAATTGCAAAACATTCGATAAGAAAAAGCAGATATAGATTTCCAAATGTTGCATAAATAAAAGTTAAGAGAGTGTTCATGGTGGTTGATTTTCGTTATAAGCTCATTATACTTAAGATGTCATTTTGGTTTAATAATAAACGAAAGGGTGAACATGTTGTGTCGTAGTTTTTACATAACTTCGTTTAAAATTTTATCTTTTGTAATTGCACTTGTTTCTACAGTGCCACCTTCAGGATAAAATTGGTTTCACTTTATTTTAGCATCTTTTAAGGATGTTATAAAGTGGCTCAAGGATGAGATGTGGGTCAAATGAGTAAGCACATGGAGGTGCTTGAGATTATAAAGATTTTACGCAAGGCAACTATGCATATTTTGGTGCCCATGAGTGTTGTAATTGTGCAAGAGTATCATAACGACCCATTTCTCATCCTTGTAAGTTGTTTGCTAAGTTTGCGTGCAAAGGACACTAAAACGCTTCCTGTTTCGCGTAAACTTTTTTCTGTGGCAAAAACACCAAAAGATTTTGTAAATCTTCCACTTTCCCATCTTGAAAAACTTATTTATTCTATTGGTTTCTACAAACAAAAGGCTCGAACGATAAAGTCTGTAAGTGAAGAAATATTAACACGATTTAATGGGCGAGTTCCTCGGACTCGAGATGAGCTTTTGAGTATAAATGGAATTGGGCCTAAAACGGCCAGTTTAGTTTTGGGGATGGCATTTGATGTTCCGGCGATTTGCGTTGATGTTCATGTGCATCGATTGAGTAACGCCCTTGGAATTGTGCATACAAAAAATCCTGTCCAAACAGAGGAAGAGCTTGAAAGAATTCTTCCTCAGAAATATTGGATAGAATATAATCATTTACTAGTCAAGCTTGGTCAAAATCTAAAAGAAATAAAACCTTTCCTGCCATATTTTATGCAGCAAGATCTACGTTCAATTAAAGCTTAAATTTAGTATTTTTCTTAAACTTTAAAAATGCATTTAATAAATTCTACAAAGCCTTGAGGTTTATTTTTACGTATAACTTTTTTCTTTGGGGCAACCTTTTTTACGACCTTTCTTGATGTGGGGTTCTTTTTAGGTGCCGCTTTTTTAGCTGCGCGTTTCTTAGGAGCAGATTTTCTAGCTACGCGTTTTTTAGGAGCGGCTTTTTTAGCAACATTTTTTCTTGATGCGGATTTTTTTTGTGTTGTCTTTTTTTGCTTCATTTTTTCCCTTCTTTTAGCAATAAGCAAAAACATTGAACACATTTTTAGCATATTCAATGTTTTCGCTTATTTCAAATTATTTATTTCGCAACCTTTTTGCGAGTGGCTCTTTTACGCACCATTCTTCTAGGAGCAGCTTTTTTAGCTACGCGTTTCTTAGGAGCAGCTTTTTTAGCTACGCG
>CAYUHH010000082.1:0-1653 GCA_964444435.1 uncultured Pseudomonadota bacterium
TAGGATACGACCTTACCTATAATTATGCCATGATTACAGATACAAAAAACGACACGATGCGTCCTTATGACATAAAAAAATTTAATAGACTTTATAAATTCATCGATCCACGCATAAGCATAAGCTTAGAAATACCGGCAAACGCACTCGAAACACTACGAACTAACGAACCGCAATTAGCAACGGTAAAAAAAGCCATAGCCATGCTTAAAAGCAATAAAACTTTATGCGAATTGGGTACCGCATATCAAAGAAATAAAATTGTTGTCGAAAAAATCAGAAACAAATTAGAATCAAGTCCTCAGGTAGAAAAAGAACTCTATATTTATGACAGAATAACAACAGATCTTCAAACGATGATCTTTAATTTTATGAAAGAGGCCACCTCTGAATTTCTTTCAAATTACCAGGACGCAAGGACTACTGCAGAAAGAGAAGGCACTTATGAATTTCTCGAGACACTTAGACCAAGTTGGGGCGAAAAACCATATTATATAACACTCCTGGAAAACATTAAGTTATTAATGAGACCAAGAGAAGTTCCCGATTCTTTAACGCTTGATCCCATTATTAAAAATGCAGTTAAATTAAAACATCCTAAATTATTTAGATAAAATAATTGCAAAAACCAAGCCCGCACGTAAAACTGCGGGCCTTTTTTTTGCAAAAAACATAAATTTAAAATCTTTAAATTGAACCTTTTTAGAAAAAGCGCTATAAATAGGCTATAATCATGTAATTAAAAAATTTGCAAAAAAGGTACGCACCATGTCACAGAAAACTTTGAAAGTAGCACTTCTTTGCGGAGGGCCATCTCATGAACGAGGAATATCGCTTAATTCAGCACGCTCCGTAATGGATCATCTCGCTTCAGATGTTATTGAAATCTTACCGGTTTATTTTGATACAAAAAAAAATGCTTATAAAATTTCTACAAAACAACTTTACAGCAATACTCCTTCCGACTTCGACTTTAAGTTACAACAAACGGCAACTCCTCTTTCTCAAAAAGAACTTATCGCTTACTTAAAACAAGCTGATATTACGTTTCCCGTCATACATGGACCATTTGGAGAAGACGGAGAAATTCAATCATTTCTTGAGAAAAATAGTATTCCTTTTATTGGCTCCCCTTCCTATGCATGTAAAAAAGCTTTTGATAAGTACTCTTCAAATAAATTTATAAAAGAAGAAGGATTCTTCACCCTTCCATCTACGGTTCTTAAAATTTATCACGATGATCATAAAGAAATCATAAACTCCTTCTTCAAAAAGCATCAATTAAAACGCGCCATTATTAAACCGGCAAGTAGCGGCTCAAGCATTGGCGTCTTTTCCGTCACCACCCCTGAAGAAGCATTAGAAAAAACACGATTACTTTTTTCAAAACGAATGGATACACGTGTTGTCCTCGAACCATTTGCACGGGGGAAAGAGTTCACCGTTATTATTCTTGAGAACAGATTCGGATTACCTATCGCATTACCACCAACAGAAATAAAAACTGATTACACTAAAAATCAAATCTTTGACTTTAGACGAAAATATCTTCCAACCGGTCAAGTTTCATGGCATTGCCCACCAAACTTCGACAATTTTACCATTGAAAAAATCCAAGCACATGCATCACAACTCTTTGCACTTTTTGGCATG
>CAYUHH010000082.1:1663-4425 GCA_964444435.1 uncultured Pseudomonadota bacterium
CAGCAGCTTTTTGTGGCGCTGGGGCTGCGAGATTTTGCACGTTTTGATGGGTGGGTTCTTGAGAATGGTAATATATGGTTCTCAGATTTCAATCCTGTCAGCGGCATGGAACAAAATAGTTTTCTCTTTCAACAAGCATCACGTATTGGCATGACCCACCAAGACATCTTACATCACATCGTAAAACGTGGCTGCACACGACAATCCCTTCCATTCCCTCAAATAACCACTGAAAGCACCTGTACTCGTAAAGACATCTCTGTTTTAATGGGTGGCTCAACGTCGGAGCGGCAGGTTTCTCTTATGAGCGGCACCAACACATGGCTCAAACTTTACCGTTCGCCAGAATTCAAACCACAGCCATATTTACTTGATAAAAAAGGCAATGTGTGGAAACTGCCCTACCATCTCTGCTTAAATCACACAGTTGAAGAAATCGCGATCAATTGTGAAGAATATCAAAACACAAAACATCGACTTCATGAATTTGAAGAACGCGCACGACTTAACCTCGGGCTCAGAGAAAAAAAAGATAAAAAATTGTTTTTTGAGCCTCAAAAAATCTCACGCGATAAATGCATCTCATCTTCATCTTTTATGTTTATTGCCCTTCATGGAGGCGAAGGAGAAAATGGATCACTACAAAAGATTTTAATGGAAAAAGGCATTCCTTTTAATGGAGCTGATTCAAACGTTTCTGCGCTTTGCATGGACAAATGGGAAACAGCTCAACGTATTAAAAGTTTAAAAATAGACGGACTTGATGCAACAGCAGGAAAAACGGTAAAAACAAAAGACCTCGTACTACTTTTAAATCAGGCCCTCGATGAATACTGGCAGACACTTCAAAAAGAACTCAACGCAAAAAGCATCATTGTAAAACCTCGAACCGATGGCTGCAGCACCGGCGTTGTGCATCTTTATACGGCGGATGAACTCAAAATCTATCTCTCACTCCTTACTTCACACGCTTCCGTCGCTCCTAAAAGCACATTCAAAGGGCAGCGTGACTTTATTGAATTACCAACGGCTCTTCCTGAAGATTTGGTATTCGAAAAATTCGTTGAGACCGATAGTCTACGCGTTAAATCAAACACACTAAAACACACAAAAAAAACAGGTTGGATTGAGATAACCATTGGCGTCATTGAAGATGGATCCGATTTTATTATTCTCAACCCAAGCATTACGGTTGCAGAAGGAGAAGTTCTCAGCGTTGAGGAAAAATTCCAAGGAGGAACAGGCGTTAATATCACCCCTCCGCCAGCTGAAACCATAAATCATCATGCATTGCAACGCATAAAAAAATTAATTCATATCTTGGTAAAAAAAATCGGCATCCAAGGATACGCACGCATTGATGCCTTTGCCCACATTCAAACGGGAGATCTTTTAATTATTGAAATTAATACACTGCCAGCACTCACTCCATCAACCGTTCTCTATCAACAAGCTCTCACAGAAGCAAATCCCCTCTTTCCACAAGATCTTATTGAATTATTGATAAAAAATAAAAGTAATAACACGCAAAAAAAACAACCCACACTCCGGAGCTCAATATGAATGTTCATAAAATCATCTGCTTTTCATTTCTCTTAACAATCATTCAAGCAAACCATACAATGAAGCACTCCGGCCAGGATGATTTAATAAAAGCAATTGCAGCCTTAGCCCTCCATGATATTCATGATGAAATTCAAAACCAATTTGACCTTCTTTTTACCATGCATCTTGAATTAATTCGCGATAAAATTAGAGAAGTCTTCATTCTCTTACCTAACGACACTATTTCCCCCTTCAGAATTGTCTATCCCTTTAGAAACATCATATCCATAATCAAAGTATTACAAAAAAATAGAATTGTATTTCATACGTTTATTAAAAAAAAACAATACGAAGAGGCCCTTGCCACCGCTATTGATCCCCTCATCGCAACGATACTTGACTTACGGGAAGAGATAGAAGGATATTACACCAAAATAAAAAAGGATCTGCTCACCTTTTATACCCTTCCACTTCAACATGATAAAATCATACATGAGTCCTTCAACATTCTGGACTTATTCTTAAGTGAATTCGATTATCCTACTCCACAGATAATGCTGGAATCAAAGCAAAGATTAAAAGCACGAGAAGAAGAGATCCTGGCACAGTGGCATTCATAAGAATAAACGATTATGAAACAAACCTTTCATGAAAAATCAAACTCATAACTCAAAAATAATACAACTAAAAGCACTATGTTGAATAATATCTTGCATCATATGTATCTAAAAGAGTATTTTCATCTCATAAACACAAAAAAGGAGCGCATGAGAAATTACTTATTCTTTTTAATTCTTTCCCTTAATGCGATAGATCACATCCACCTCCAAATCCCCACCTGTCCGCCCTCATTAGAGAAAAGAACTCATGCAAAACTCAATACGCGCAACTGCTTTGATACAAACTATAAAGAATCCCTCAATGTCATCAACGAACATCTCCTCACGATTCACAATGCGTTACGCACCTCTCTTTTTCATCGGGCAGAATCAATGATGATAGAACTTCTTGCAGAATTTCAGACCTACCAAGAAAATATTTCCTCATTCCACTCCTATATAAAAAGTAATCACTATGAACCATTACTTTTTGAATTAGCACTTGAACTATCCAAACAAACTTCACAAATGACAAAAACTATTAATATAAACCTATGCTCACTTATTAATGAATTGAATAGACACACATTTCCTCTCGAGCATCATGCATTTTGCAAA
>CAYUHH010000083.1:0-4307 GCA_964444435.1 uncultured Pseudomonadota bacterium
AAGATGCTTTTGAATAATTGGTTGTAAGTTTTTATTTTGTGTACAGATAGTAAGGGTGCTGATAGGGGTTCCCAATGAAAGTTGGCCGGTTGATTTTAATTTCCGTACTTGAGCGACGATTTCAAGAAGTTGTTCTAATTCTTTGGTTGATTTTTCAAATTGTTGTGTTATTTGTATCTCGTTAAATGTTGTTCGATGAACCGATGGTGTTTGAATGTTTTTACGATAAAGCTTTTGATACAGTTGTTCGGTTATGAATGGTAAGAATGGAGCATAGAGTTGTAAGATTTGTAAGCCTACCCAATACAGGGTGTATTTAGTCGATTCAATAACTTCGTCGGCATAATCAGCAGGATTAAAGAGTCTATTTTTAATAAGTTCAAGATAATTATCGCAGAAATCATGCCAGAAAAATGAATTAATATGGTTAAGAGCTAAACCAAATTCTTTTCGCTCTAAATCTTTTTCAAAAGATTGGAATGTTTTGGTTGCCTTATGAAGAATCCATTCATTTACAGGATCAAATTGAGGCGTTTCAATTTGAGCATCAAAGGTTTCCAAATGTTGGTGCATAAATCTAAACGCATTCCATAACTTAGTGATAAGACGTTGTCCAATTTTTAATTGCGGTTCAGAAAAAGCTACGTCTGTTCCAAGTGTAGCTGATGCGGTCCAGAATCTAATTGCATCGGCTGACCATTGTTCAAGAAGTTTTTCAGGAGCCGGAATAGAATGCTTTTGCGATTTTGATATTTTTTCTGATGTGGAACTTAATACGTGGCCTGAGATTACAATTGATTTCCACGGAATAACATTGTTGTGTAATTTTGCTTTTACAATGGTATAAAATGCCCAGGTTCTAATAATATCATGTGCTTGTGGGCGCATTGACATTGGGAGAAATTCTTGTGCCGTCTGTTGATCAAAAAGATTTTCATTTCCTTTTAAAAGCGATGCAGAAATGTAGGGCGTTAATGATGAAGTATTCCAAGTGTCCATAATGTCTGTATCAGGAACAATGTCAGAAGATTTACATTCCGGACATGTCTTGCCTTCATAGGTCATTTCTTGGGGGTCTACTGGTAGTTGACTGATTTCAGGTAAAAGAACCTTGTCGCAGTTATTGCAATACCAGACGGGGAAGGGAATGCCATAAAAACGTTGTCGTGAAAGGCACCAATCCCAACTTAAATTTTCAACCCAGTTGATATAACGAGATTTCATGTACGCAGGGTACCACGTAATTTCGTCTGCTGCTGTAAGAAATTCTTTTTTGTTTTTTAAAATATTTAAAAACCACTGAGGAAGGATGAGATACTCAATTGGATGTTTGCAGCGTTCATGAACATTAACAGGGTGATTAATTATTTTCTGATTAATTAATACGCCTGCATCTTGTAATAATTCAATAATTTTTTTACGGGCATCACGAACTTTCAATCCTTCGAGTTCCCCTGCCGTTTTTGTCCATTTCCCATCGCGTCCAACTGACTCGCGATAGGGCAGTTTATGTTCTTTGTACCATTGAATGTCTGTTTTGTCTCCAAAGGTACAACACATGACAAGTCCCGTTCCTTTTTCAGGATTAACTTTTTCATCAGCTAAAATAGGAATTTCATAGTTATAAAGAGGAACAATGGCCTTTTGTCCTGCTAAATGTTTATAACGTTCATCTTCAGGATGATAAAAGAGTGCAATACATGAAGCTAGTAATTCAGGGCGCGTGGTGCTAATGATAAGTTTTTCTCCCTGAGAGGAAAGAAATACGAGATCATTAAATGTTGCTTCTATTTCTTGGTCATCGAGTTCTGCTTGTGCTACTGAGGTGCGGCAATGAGTGCAATAAAGCGCGGGCTCATTTTTTCGATACACGTATCCTTTTTCGTAAAGTTTAATGAACGATTCTTGAGATATTTTACGGACATTTTTAGAAATTGTTGAGTACCAGAGTTGCCAGTCTACTGAAAGGCCAATAGATTGCCATAATTCTTTAAACCGTTTTTCTGCTTCGCCTGTTTCTTCAAGGCAGATTTTAATAAATTCAGAGCGCCCTATGCCAAATGGGCTGACTTTTCTCTTTTTTTCAACAAAGCGTTCTGTTGGAAGACCATTATCATCAAATCCAAATGGATAGAAAACTTCTAATCCCTTCATGCGATTAAAGCGTGCAATGATGTCTGCGTGGGTATATGAGAAAAGATGTCCCACATGAAGTGCTCCTGAAATAGTTGGAGGGGGAGTATCAATGCTAAAGACTTTTTTATTTTCAGAGGGGTTGAATGTATAAGTTTTTTCTTGTTCCCAGAGTTTTTTTATTTCTTGCTCTGCGGTTTGATATATATATTTTTTATCCATAATGTACTAGTATACCTGAATCTTAATTATTTTCTTCTTTTTCAATCTGATGCAAAATCTGTTCAGCTAATGATTTTATGTGATAATCACGTGCATAATGGATTGCATCATAGAGCTCAATTTGAGCTTGTCGTGTGTTGCCAAGCATATGCAGTGCACGTGCTTTTTGAAGTTTCATCATGGGGTAACTCAGCGAGTTGTTTTCAAGCTTATTAATTTGTGTGAGTGCTTGTTCTGGTTGTTTGAGCTGTATGAAACATTCAATCATATTATTATTTACGTGTGGTTCATGTGGGTTGACAAGGAGGAGCTGTTCGTAAAGTTGTAATGCATCTTCATAATTTTTGTTTATGGTATATGCATCAGCTAAATTTTGTAATGGCTCAATATCATTTGGTTGTAACTTACAGAGCATCATGTATGCACGTATAGCGTCCGCATGTTCTTTACAATCCATACTTGTTTGACCATAACAATTAAGTGCATCGATATTCATGTCATAATCAGCTTGTGTGCATGCGTTTTTAAACGCGCTCCATGCGTTACGTATTTTTTCTTGCTCGCGATAAAGTTTTCCGAGATGAAAATGAGCTTTTCCGTAATGAGGATAAATTAATATTGCTTGTTGGAATGATTTTTCTGCCCATTCAAGTTCTCCCTGTTGTTTTAAATAGATGCCTAAATTGTTATATGATCGTGGTTGCCCTGGATTAATTTTGAGACTTGCTCGCAGGGCTTTAATCGCCAGGTCGATTTTACCTTGCAAAGCGTATGCTGCTGAAAGATTGTTGTATGGATCAGGGTAAGTATATGGTTCAATTTGAATTGCGCGCTTGAAGCACCAAATAGCGTTTTTCAAATCATCTTTTCGAATTAAATTAATACCATAATTATTGTAGCCGCGGGCTTTTGTTGGTGATTTTTGTACAATGTCATGCCAAAACTCGATGCCGGATCGCCATACTTTGTTTCGTTCGTAGGTCGTAAAACTCATTGTTGCAAGACTGCTGCAGATGATGCTGATTATGATGTACTTGTTTTTAAACAGTGGATATTTATTCATTAACCAGCAGTAGAAATTAATTAAGAATATGGCAATGATAAAGAGCCATCCAATAGATGCAAGGTATGTTTTGTAATCTGCTAACAATTCTGTTGACGGCATGATCGTAGATCGTGGTGCCATGCAGATAAAGAACCATAACATGCCAAAGGCATATAAGCTGATACGGTTTTTTTTAAGTGCGTAAAGGATGGTGAGTCCAATAAAAATAAGTGTAACGAATGGTATGATGCAATCAGATGTTGCAAAACTGCTGCAAATTTTCCAATCATAGTCGACACAAATATTAAATGGCCAGATGAACATAAAAAGATAATGGAGGATGACTTTGAATTGTGAAATAAAGAATGGCCATGCTGTTATTTTTTCTCCTGTTGGGTTAATAACATTGCCGATTGTATTGTTATGGTGAACATTTAATGAAAGGACGTTGATAAAAAAGTTTTTGCCAAGCAACCAGATATAGCATCCCCAAATAGTGGTTGCAATAAGTGCGTGCATCCAGATGCGTGTTTTGAAATTTTGCCAGTTTCCTTGTGCAATAAAGAACCAGTCAATGAGAGGTATTAAAAAGGGAAGAATGATTGTAATTTCTTTTGTTCCGCATCCTATAATGCAGAGAAATATGATAGCAAACGTCAAAACAGTTTTTAAAATAAGTTTTTTAGTTTGGCTGAAATAAAAAAAGCAGGTTGCAACTGTAAGGCAGAAGAATGCAGACAGCCCTTCAAGTTGTCCTTGAATGATGTATGATATCGTTTGTGTTTGAACAGGGTGTAGTAAAAATAATGCAGTGGTAGCTCCTGCCAGAATGTAGGCAAATTTATATGCAAAAGATTCTTTTTTTCTGAGTCTCAAGAGTTGTGCGATCAGGAAGAAGATAAGGATG
>CAYUHH010000084.1:0-4215 GCA_964444435.1 uncultured Pseudomonadota bacterium
TCAAGAAAATACCTTCGCAAGTTTAGTTTTCAGGAGTTTCTTCAGCGGGTTGTGGTGCAGGTAGTTGTTCTGCAGGAACGTTTTGTTGTTGTAGATATTTGGTGCTGATACCAACTTGTTTTGCTTTCCAGATAGCAAGGACTAAAGAGCCAACAATTAAAATTGCTCCGAGGGCCCAAGTTGCTTTTTGAAAGAGATCTTGTCCTCCGCTACCGCCAAATAGCATTTGGTTTCCACCGCCTAGGTTGCCAAGGCCAATGCCGCCTTTTCCTTTTTGAATAAGAACTAATAAAATGATGGCGATTGCGCTCAACGTAAAGAAAAATGCGAGTAATCCGAATAACATATCTTTCCTCTATTTAAATTTCCTTTATACCAGTTTACATTTTTTTTTGAATCTTGGGAATGGGAAAGTTAAGCATCTATAATTTGCGTGAATTCGTCAAATTGTGTGCTTGCTCCTCCAATTAAAAATCCATCAAGTCGATCGATAAGTTTTAAGGGTGTTGCACTGACTTTTTTAACACCTCCGCCATAAAGTAAGTAGTAAGATTCTCTCGGAATGTTTTCATGTTCTAGCTGTGCATTGATTGCATAAAACTGTTCTTCGATAGATCTATTTTCTGGAACAATTCCTGTTCCAATTGATTCAAGTGGTTCGTACGCGATTAACATTTCTTTTGAAGGATAGCGGGAGAGCACTGTGAGTGCTGGTTGTAATTGTTCTGGTGACGAATTATTGATACAGAGGATTGGTATAATGTTATTTTCTATCAATCGTAGCGCTTTTTCTTCTATTTCTTCATTTGAAAAGAGTGAGCGTTGCTCGCTGTGTCCGATAATGCAGTAATTGCACCCTATTTCTGACAACGAAAGAGCTGATATTTGTCCCGTATGTGCCCCTTGTGCATATGAGGAACAATCTTGTCCTCCAATTAATAAATGCGTGTTTTTGCAGGTTTGTGCAGCATATTCGAGCGTTGTATATGAAGGGCATAAGATGATGTTATTGTTTTTAGCCAACATTGAAAGATCTGAGAGATATTCGTTAAGCCATGAAATTGTTTGTTGATATGAAAAATACATTTTCCAATTTGCGATATAAAAGAACGGTCTATTCATATTTTTTCCATTTTTTACTGGTTCATTTGCAGATTAATATGAATGTTTTATAATGGCTACATTCAAATTAATAAAAAGGGTTAATGATGCGGTTACTATTTAGTTTTCTTTTCATTTTTACATTACTTAGTGCAGAGTTTTATACGTTGGAACGGCACGGTAAAACTGAAGCTTATGTTTTTTCTTATTTGGATATTAATACGCAAAATCCTTTGGCGAGTTTTCGTCAGGTGGTTTTTAATTTCCCTGCATTATTGGATTATGTACATAAAAATTCAGACGTAAAAAAAATTGTATTGATGGTTCCCAAAGGATTGGTTGGAAGATCTCCTTTAGATGATGAGGCTCCTCTTTATGAAGGGGCTCGGGTAGCGTTGAGTTGGGCGAGTGCATATGTACGGTTTGAGAAATTAGGAAATCTCGATATTCGTGTTTTATTGTGCGATAAAAAATTAGAGGGTAATGAGCTTGCGCGACAGGTAGATTTGCTTTCTCGTCGTGTTGTTGATTTAAAGAAGGATATGGATCTTGAAGAATGTATGAAGGCACGGTGTTTTTCTGATATATCCTCAGGTTTATATTCTGTTACAAAGGAACCTTCAGTATTGCGACCCTTTAATTCTGAGCCTTTAATTAAAACTTCATGGAATGTTTTTCCTGCGGTTTCATTCGGACCATTAGTGGAAGGTAGAAAGCGATTTGTCGTAACGGGTGGCGCAGGATTTTTGGGAATGCATCTTGTTCAACGTTTAATTAAAGAAGGGCATCAGGTAATTGTTGTTGATAATGGATTATGTTGTGATCCTCGTAATTTTGACATATTACGAAAATTATCAAATTGTGCTGTTGTTGATTATGATGTTACGGTTCCATTTTTTGTGCAAGGGAAGATTGATTGGATTATTCACTTAGCCTCAGTTCCAAGTCCCGTTTTTTATTATGATCTTCCTATTGAAACATTAAAGACCGGTTTAAATGGAACTCTAAATTGTATGGACTTAGCGCTTAATACGGGAGCAAAGTTTTTATTTGCTTCGACTTCTGAAGTATATGGTGATCCAAAAGTTAATCCGCAGCCTGAGACGTATGTTGGTAATGTCAACCCAATTGGCAAGCGTTGTCAATATGATCAATCAAAACGTGGTGCTGAGACTCTAATTAAATTATATACCGATAAAAATAAAAATTTTGATGCACGCATGGTTCGTATTTTTAATACGTATGGTCCATACATGAGGTTACAAGATGGTCGGTTTATTACACATATGATTGAATCGGTTTTTGCAAATAAACCGATCCGTGTTTATGGAGATGGAACCCAAACGCGTAGTTTTGGATACGCAACCGATACGGTTGATGGTATCGTTCGACTTATTAATTATGAATTTAATGGGCATATGCCGATTGATAAGAAGGTTTTTAATGTTGGCAATCAACGAGAAATGAGTATTAACGATGCTGTTGCCATTGTACAAAAACTAGCAAAGAAAATGTTTAACCGTGACATCAGCCATTATTATGAAAAGCAAATTGATGCAACTGATCCAACAAAACGTTGTCCTGATTTAACACGTACAACATCGGTATTGGGTTATAAGCCGACTATAATGGTTGAAGAAGGAATTGAGCAAACAATTCGTTATTTTTTTCCTGGTCGAACTGCTGATCTGAATTGAGCGAATGGATCTTCTCCTAGTGTATGAGAGGTGAGAGGGACGGTTGGAGATGGTGATCCCAATGGAGATCCTCTATCTGAGGATCCGTCCATGTCGAGAGGATCTAGATTTCTCATGCTATTATGATGTCTTAATATTTCTTCATCTACATGAGATTTTCTTAATTGATCTAAAATGAATGGAAAGAGATTGCGTGTTGGGATTAATCGTTTTCCGATGAATATGTGATCATCTCTTGGTATTTCACGGACATAAAAATCTGATCGCATTACATGGAGCGGCGGTTCATCTGGTATAATTCTCATTAAAATGGGTAGTGTTTGTTCCGGAAATGTTTCCATTACGGAATGTAGATTTCGTTCACTATCATCAGCATAAATAATGTGTTGGGGTTCAAGCTTTAACTTTCTAAATAATTGTTTAAGCATTGGACCTTTTGGATTATCTCCACAAAAAAGAATTCCTTTTGTAAAAATGGCTGGTTGGTGAGGTGTAGCATTGATGGCGGATATAAGTTCTTCTCGCTCTTTTCGTGTCAGTGGTGTATCATCACTTTTTTTAATATACCGTTCGATTTGAGGCGTCTGTTCTGTGATGCTGATAGGTTTAGATTCTTCATGCGTAGAAAAGTTAATATCCAATCGAGAGAGTTGTTTCAGTGTGACATCTCGTAATGGAGAAGAGCGTGCTGTTAAGCCAATTGCTTTTATTCCGTTTCTTTGTAGTGTGCCTATTACTTTGGCAATTGTATTTTTTTTATCAAAAGGTTTTAACTCTGCATGTTGATGAGCACTTAATAATGCTTCTATAATTTTTGCATGAAGATGACCTGCGGTGATGTTGGGAAATATAATTCCCGCTGCATATTGATTTTCTCCAAAAGCTTTTGCTTTAAGAACAGACGGGCCACAAGGGGTTCCAACGGTATCGTCGATATCAAAAACAGCAATTGTTTGAGGGTGGCGGTCTGTTGTATAAGGTGCAAGTATGTCCGCAAATTGGCTTGGGGATGTAATGGTAATAATTGGGGTGCGATGGTCCTGAGATGCAAACGATGAACTATGCGAATGCCGAGGTGGATGAGGACTCGAATGAGGACTGTATGTTCCAAAAAATCCACGGGAAAGGCTGCGCTGGCGGTGAAATACTGTAGGAGGTTCAGGCTTTTCTTTTTCTTTTTCCATCGCAAATGAAATAAACGGGATGAGCATGAGCACATAACGCATTTTTAGAATCATAACCTTTTCCTCTTCTTAAAGTTTAACATTATAAATGGTGGGTTTTTTGTCAATCTTCCGGCGCACTATTGCAAATAGAAAAGAAGTTTTTGTATTATAAAGACAAGAAGTAAGATTTTAGTATAAATGGAGGTTGTAATGAAACGTTTGATTTTATTATTTTTATGTTCGATTCCTGT
>CAYUHH010000085.1:0-4201 GCA_964444435.1 uncultured Pseudomonadota bacterium
TTATGGCGTGCAATTTCATCCTGAAGTTTCAGGAAAAGCTGGCAAGAAACTTATTCAGAATTTTTTGGAGCGGTCTTGGAGCAATAGTGCAGCTTCTGGCTGCTAGAATTTAGATCAGGTATGTACGTTTTTATGAAATCTCTCTAATTCATTTAAAAAATAATTAAACATGGTATCAGAATAAAGTTCGCCTTCCCATTGATCTAGGACGGTCTCAAGAGCACGTCCATTTTTTACTTGATCTTGCGCATAGTTGCAAAATGCTTTTTCCCAGAACGATGATGTTATAGTGCGCGGTGCGTATGTCCTTTTTCTTGCAAATTTTTCTGCGGTTTTTTGAATTTTAACTTTCTCAGCATGAGTAAGTATTGTGTGTGCAAGGGTTCTTGCGAGGGCAGAGCTTGTTTTGCTGAATGTCTGTGCAAATCGACTGAGCATTGCATTTGTTTGATAAAGTGGTGTCACTAGAAAAATTAAAGAAATAATTGTTTTTTGCATGAATTTTCCGTTGAAATTTAAAATTTTAATTTACCACAAGAATAATGTAGATAATTAAGATGACAAGGTTGATATGTAAGTTTTAGAGATTTTATCAAAAAAGGGCGCTCGGTTTATCAATGACAAACGCGAGCGCTTTCTCCATTTCCCCGTAGGGCTTGTTATGATTCTTTTGCGATTTTCCTCAATTTTTTGAGAGCTTTAACAGGATCTTTTGCTTTGAAAATTGCTGATGCCATGGCAACATCATCAGCACCAGCTTTAATTACTTCTTCAAGATTTTCTTCATTAATGCCACCATCAATCGCGATTCTGAATTCTAACTTGTCATTTTTTTTGTAACTTTTTAGTTTTTTAACCTTATCAAGCGTTTGAGGAATAAATTCTTGTCCTGAAAACCCTGGTCGAACTGACATGATGAGAACTTGATCTAATTCGTTCAAAAGAGGAATTACATTTTCAAGTGAGTCATCGGGGTCAAGCGCTATGCTCGCAAGCCAACCTTTTTTATGAATAGCTTTAATTAAATTGCTTGGTTTTGGGGTACTTGTTTTATGAAATGAGACAATTGATTTTTCTGGCAATTGAAGCAAATCGATAAATTTTTCAGGATGTTCAATCATGAGGTGTACAAAAAGCTCTTTGGATGAGGCTTTTGCAATTGCATTAAGAATTGTTGGACCAAATGTGAGATTTGGAACAAAATGGAAGTCCATTACATCCAGATGAAAGCCATCAGAATGCGGCTCTAATTTATTGATTTCTTCTTTGAGCTCTAAAATATTTGCAGACATCAAAGATGGAAATATTTTAATCATTATTTAACCCCTATTTGCATTAAGCCCATCTTGAAAACAAGTATATATGTAAAAAAAGAAAAAATCAACAATATGAAATATTTATATATAGGTGCGTTGATAATTAAGCTGATTTTTTCAATTTTCTCGTTTCTTTCCAAATCATCATTAAATATGATAAAATTAGGTTAATAACGCATGAAAAAGAAGGGTTTTTATTATGAATAATGAGATGAAGGTTGGCATGTTGATCCTCATGGAGGGCGATTTGGACAAGGCTGTTGAGTTTTATAAAAAGATGGGCTTTCCTGTTGCGTTTCATTTAGAAGGCAAATGGGCTGAATTGAATATTGGTGATGTTAAATTGGGTCTTGCTCCAACAAATCAAGAGCTTCCTGATCGCCATACCGGTATCATTTTGGAGGTTGCTGATGTTCAAAAGAGTTATGATGAGCTTAAAGCTGCAGGAATAGAGTTTGTAAGAGAGCCAAATGCAGCTGTTCATGGCATCATGGCAAGTATCAAAGATCCAGGAAAGAATATTATCGATCTTTATCAACCAACACCTGAAAAGGTTGAGGAGATGGTTAAAAATATTAAAGAAAAAGAAGGCGACGATAAAGTCGAAAAATAAAAAACCTTTGGCCCTAAGGCTTTTTGCCGCGGGGTTTATTGTCTAAAGGGGCTGTAAATCATAAATGTTTCAATTTATGGCCTTTTTTAGTTTTTCCTTTTAATAAAATCTTTATACTTGTTTCTTATAAAATCTTAGTCGTTTGTTATAAAGTATCTGTTTGCAAACCCTTGTTTTTTACGTATAATGAGGGTGATTAAACGTGATTTAAAACATGAGGAGTTTTGCATGAAAAATATCAAACCATTGTACGATCGAATTTTGGTTGAACGTGTGGAAGAAAATGAAACCACTCCTGGTGGAATCGTCATTCCTTCTGCAGCGAAAGAAAAAGCCCAAATTGGCAAAGTTTTGGCAATTGGCGCTGGTCGCATCATGTCCGATGGAAAACTTGCTCCTTTGGCCGTTAAAGAGGGTGACAAGGTGTTTTTTGCTAAGTATGCAGGCACTGAGACTGGTGATAACCAGTTAATCATTCGTGAAGAAGAAGTTTTAGGCATTGTAGAGTAATTGCTCGTATGCTTCGATAGGCTCAGCACGAGCCCATTTTGAGTAATGTTTGAAGTGTTTAGTGTTGTAATTTTGAAATATTTTTTATTTCCGTTCGTCCTGAGCGAGTCTTGAGCGTAGTTGAAAGGCGAGTCGAAGGAGAAGGGATAAGCATTTAAGGATTAACATGTCAAAGAAAATTTTATTTGGGCAAGAAGCTCGAACCGAGATCATGAAGGGGGTCGATACCCTTGCGAATGCGGTTAAGGTTACATTGGGACCCAGAGGTCGTAATGTTGCGATTGAAAAATCTTTTGGTTCTCCACATATTACTAAAGATGGTGTGACCGTTGCGAAAGAAATCGAATTAAAAGATAATTTCCAAAATATGGGTGCACAGATGGTGCGTGAAGTTGCCAGCAAGACAGCTGATGTCGCTGGTGATGGTACCACAACCGCGACAGTTTTGGCTCAGGCTATTTTTCATGAAGGAAATAAGTTTGTGACGGCTGGTGCCAATCCTATGGAATTAAAACGTGGTATTGAGCGTGCGGTTGCTGCGGTTGTTTGTTCTATTAAGGAACAAGCAAAAGCGGTAAGTGGTAAAAAAGAAATTGAACAGATTGCGACTATTTCTGCGAATAATGATGAAGTTATCGGTCACCAAATTGCTGAAGCAATGGAAAAAGTTGGCCAAGATGGTGTCATTACCGTTGAAGAAGCAAAGGGAATGGAAAGCTCGATCGAAGTTGTTGAAGGAATGCAGTTTGATCGTGGATATCTTTCACCATATTTTGTAACCAATTCTGAAAAGATGGAAGCAGATCTTGTTGATCCATACCTTTTGATTGTTGAGAAAAAAATTAGCAGCATGAAATCATTGGTTCCCGTACTCGAGCAAGTTGCCCGTGCAGGAAAAACTTTGTTGATTATTGCTGAAGATATTGAAGGCGAAGCTCTTGCAACATTAGTTGTAAATAAGATTCGTGGAACATTACAAGTTTCTGCAGTTAAGGCGCCCGGTTTTGGTGATCGTCGCAAAGCAATGCTTGAAGACCTCGCTGCATTAACTGGTGGCAAGATGGTTTCAGAAGATCTTGGGGTTTCTCTTGAGACAGTTTTATTGCAAGATCTTGGTTCAGCTAAAAAAGTTGTGATTACCAAAGATACGACAACTATTGTTGACGGTGCTGGATCTCATGAAGATATCAAAAATCGTATTGCACAAATCAGAATGCAGATTGAAAACAGTACATCTGATTATGATAAAGAGAAGTTGCAAGAGCGTTTAGCTAAACTTTCAGGCGGAATTGCTGTAATCAAAGTTGGGGCTGCAACTGAAACTGAAATGAAAGAAAAGAAAGATCGCATTGAAGATGCATTAAGTGCAACTCGTGCAGCAGTTGAAGAAGGTGTAGTTGCCGGTGGTGGCGTTGCATTACTTCGTGCACAAAATGCGTTGGAGAAACTTGAGTTAACGGGCGATGAAGAACTTGGTTTGCATATTGTAAGAAAAGCTCTTGAAGCTCCAATTCGTATTATTGCGGAAAATGCTGGTGATGATGCATCCGTTATTGTAAACAATGTTCGCCATGAAAAAGGTGATTATGGATACGATGCACGGAACAGCCGTTATGTAAACATGGTTGAAGCGGGCATTATTGATCCTGCTAAAGTTGCACGTTTTGCGTTACAAAATGCGGCATCAATTTCGGGATTATTGTTAACAACCGAAGCAATTATTTCAGAATTACCTGAAGATAAAAAAGATATGCCATCTGCT
>CAYUHH010000086.1:0-4196 GCA_964444435.1 uncultured Pseudomonadota bacterium
CTTCCAGCTGGAAGCTGGTTAAAAAATTAAATTATTTTGTCATGAATGAGCATTTTTTCAGTTACGCGTTCAAAGAGTGGAACGGCAACCATGGCGGAGTATAATAATCGTTTCAGTTGTGATTCTTTAACGTATGTTATAATGACTCGTTTATAATTTCCTTTTTCTACGATTCCGCAGAAAGTGAAAATATTTTTGTTGGGATTATATTTTCCATCCTCAATTAAATTTGCTGTACCCGTTTTGCCCATAATATTATAACCCTTGATGCGCGCACGATGAGCCGTTCCGTGTTGAACTGTATTTGTTAAAATCTTTTTTATTTCTTCGATTGTTTTTGGGCTATAAAGGGGTTCTGTTGGGGGTTTTTGTGTTCCTTTAATTAAATGAAGGGGTACAAGTCTTCCTTCATTGACAATGATACCAAATGCTTGTGCATGTTGGATCATATTAACGCGAATTTCATAGCCAAAGGAAAGCGAAATAATTGAACGTTTTGACCATTTGTTTGGAGGGGTGATAAATCCTTGTTGCTCGCCAGGAAAGTTGAGCCCAGTTTTTTCTCCAAAGCGGACTTTTTTGTAATGATCATATAATTTAGGGCCCAGATTTTTAACAACTTTTGCCGTTCCAATATTATTTGTTTTTTCAATAACTTCAGAGAAAGGGATGATTCCTTGTGCAGAAACGGTATTTACTTTCATCCCGTCAATGTAGGCTGATTTTTTTCCTTCACAATCGACTAAATCTTCTGAGGTTATAATTCCTTCTTCAAGTGCCGCCATTGCCGAAAATACTTTGATGACAGATCCGAACTCATATCCTTGTGTAAAAGGAAAGTTTTTTGTGTACTCTTGATTAATGCTTTTTGTATCATTGGGATTAAAGTCAGGATAAGAAAGGCTCGAGAGAATGGCTCCTGTTGTTGGATTGACGATAACGACACCCCCTTCTTTAGCCTCAAACTCATCAAGAATTCCCATAAGTTCTTCATAGGCAAGATATTGTAAATCACTGTCAATGGTAAGGTAAAGGGGAGATCCCTCTTTTCCTTGAACTGTTGTTTTTTTATTAAAATAAAAGTGCCCTGACCGTGCATCACGTTCAAGTGAATGGACAGTTGGTTTTCCATTAAGTTTATCGTTGAATGTTTTTTCTAGGCCGAATAAACCGTTGTTGTCGATGTCGGTTATTCCGATAATTGTTCCGACTGTTTCAGATGGATAGAAGCGACAAGGTTCTTTAATGAGTTTAATGTCTTTAATGTTTTGTTCTTTAATTAAAACTAATTCGTAAGGTGACAGCCGTCGCTTGATGTAAAGGAAGTGTTTTGTTTTGTTTTGTTGCCATCGTTCAAAAGCGGAAGGAAAATGTTTTTTGAGAAATGAAAAAAGTTTTTCCGGTTCTTCGATTTGTTTAGGTAAAATGAATGCTGATAAACTTTCCGAATTCATTGCAAGTGGTTTGCCGTTACAATCAAATATGGGTGCGCGCGCAGGTGTTGTTGTTACGTTGCAGTTATATTGTTGTTTGCCGAGTTCTTGAAAAAATGGTTTCTGTATTATTTGGATGTAAAATATTTTTCCTAAGATAAAAAGGTAGATGATTAAAAAACAGAGGAAGAGGATGCTTGATCGTATTTTTTTCCCACGGTTCAAAAGCGTTTCCTTTTAATTTTCTTCAGAATTTATGATTCCTTCTGGAGAAATTTTCTTAGCTTGTTTGAGCCCCATTTTTTTCATGCCTAACTTTTTCGTGGCGTATTCATTGATTTTTTTAGGATTTTTAAGTTCATATAATTCACGAGTTAAGACCATTTCTTCTTCAATTAAATCATTGCGTTGCTGTTCTAATATTTGTTGATCGTACGATGTCTTGGTAAAGTAACTTTGCTTATAAATGAGGAGAAAAACAAAGAAGATATTAATAAAAATAAAGAAGGCAAGATATTTTTTTGTCCGTGTCATAACATTTTCCTTTTTTTGAGCACGAAACTGATTCTTAGTTTACTCATCTCTTACTCAAAAAATCAACAAGTCAGTTATTTGTTTTAATACAAGCTCGACAATTAATTGTAAATTTTCAGTTTAATCGTTTACAGGAATAATTCCTCGAAGCTTGCTGCGAGGGTCTTAATTCACCGGTCGCTTGTTTCTAAGTGATTTTGCGAAGCAAAATTGTATCTAAGGGTCGTGCTGGACTATTCAACTGTTGGATTAGCAAGCATTCTGCTTGACCGTGTAGCACTAATAATTATGACAAATGTCATAATTATTAACAGTAATTCCTGCGCTGAATTATTTTATTTTATGTTCTAATTTCATTTGTAAGTGTGCAGAAAAAAAATGGTTTATATAAAAACGTGGATAGTTGAATTGAAGCGTTCGATTGGATATGGCTAGAATTATTATTGAAGTGTATGGTGATTTTTTATTCGGTTAAGTTCTTTTCTCACGTGCATGTGTTGCAAAGAGCGAGAGGGTTATGATCTTTAGGAGAA
Source organism: uncultured Pseudomonadota bacterium (assembly GCA_964444435.1). GTDB lineage: Bacteria > Babelota > Babeliae > Babelales > UBA12409 > UBA12409. Next base: position 2,501 of record CAYUHH010000086.1, read on the forward strand.
CGGCTTTCTTTAACCCACCAGCTCTCCCCCCGATTCAACTGGAAGTTGGTTAGAACTCGCGCCAGGTACTAAAGTGTACAACGCTTGCTGTTTCACCTGGTCGACGATCAAGCTTGAAGCCCCAGTCAATTTTCATGTTTTGTGGTTGCAACATTCTGATGCCAAATCCAATTGCTTGGCGGTAGTCAAAGTTTGCGTTGTAGATAAAGGTGTTGCATTCAGCTTGCGTTATATTGAGGCGTGGCAATGTCCATCCAGATCCACCATCATAGAACAATGCGCCGACGACTGAATTGTCGCGTTTAATGGGGAATGTGAGTTCAAGATTGACGAAGAAGGCGCTTCTTCCGCCCAATGGCTCTGTGAAGCGGTCACCAATAATTTCGTCAACATCGCGCCATGGATTTAAATTGAATGATGGACTAATTTGTCCCCATTCAAAACCACGAACGCTTGCAGGTCCGCCAATGTTATAGAGCTCTTGGAATGGAATAGTTTTATTTTGGAGTGCATTTATGTGACCCACGTGAGTATGGAATCCGAGGACCAATCCAACCTCATCGATTAAGGCAGCGTACCAGCTGTAGTCAAAGTCTAATTTCCAGAACCCAAAGTTAACTGATGGTAAGCCCACACGTGAGACAACTGACCACTGGAATCCGGCTGAAGGCGTTAATACACGATTTCTCATGTCCTGGCCAGCTTCAAGATTGATGTAACACATGGTGCCCGCTTTAAATTGTTGCTGAACAATTCTTGAATATGCCGCAGCCCCTGGATTTCCCCACGCATCTTGACGAATAGCAGGTTTTCGATTGAGTTTAATATTTTCAATTCCTACGACACTTCTCAAGACGGTATCGATGGCCCATTTTGACATGATGTAGCCCACATGGAATGAGCCGCCAAGATATCGTTCAGAAAGGTTATCAAGACTTTCAATTTCTTCGCTTCGTTGAATTTTATTAACGTGTACATTGTATCCAACCGAAATTGGTCGATCCATGAGATAAGGTTCGGTACAATCAAGTGCAAGTGCCCACTCTTGCTTAGACCAGTTAAAGACCGTATTAAATTGAAGACCTTTTCCAAGGAAATTAATATCGCTGGCGCTTACGCCGAAGTTGAATCCTTCTGAGGCAGATTGCATATTCATCTCGTTGCCGCCCCAGCCAAATTGTGCCATTAATTTACCGGTCTTTGCTTCCTTAACAATTAAATCGAGGTCGGCAAGATTGTCATTTATTCTGTTTGTTTTCCACTGAACACCATCTTGTTGGTCCCAGAATGACATTGCTTCAATACGATTTTTTGAGAGTTCCATTTTTTGGTAACTTAAGAGATCGCCTTCACTGAAGTTAATTTTACGACGAACAATGTGGTCACGGGTTTTATTGTTGCCCTTGATGGTTAACCGGTTGAGATAAACTTTGTCTCCCAGATCTACATTAAAAGAAACGTCAACTGTTTGATTTTCTTCATCAGGAACAATTGACGGTTGAATATCGACAAAGAGGTATCCGTACTCACCAAATACTTTCTTTAAGATTTCCATCGAGTTGCGAATGTGTTCCATTGAAAAGAGATCGCCTGATTTCATTGGTAAAAAATTTAAGAGTTGATGTTCGCTGAGTTGTTCGGTGCTTTGTACGTGCAGATCTTTGATATGAAACTGGTCGCCTTCGTGAATATAAAA
>CAYUHH010000087.1:0-4195 GCA_964444435.1 uncultured Pseudomonadota bacterium
TATTGGGAAACCGTATGCTTTTTTGTTAATTTAATTACGCAGAAGGTCTAATATAATTGCTATCACATAATTTTTGGGGTCGTCCCAGAACATGCATTAAAAAGGTATCTGGCATATGAAGATGGTCTAAACCTCTATCTTGTTTTAATTCTTGATATCTTAAAAAAGTGGAAATATAACTCACCGTCTGAAACGTATCACAAGCCTCAACTGTCTCTAACATTTCAGGAGAAACATTTGTAAAATATGCAGGAATCCCTACCGCCATAATTTGATTCTGCAAACGACTAGTATAACTTGCAATTTTTATCACGTATCTTCCCGATGGATCCTCAAAGATGAAATTCGACCGTGCTAAATTTTTAAGATCATCTTGCTTATCAAGCCACGCTTTTGTCTTAACGCATTCTAAGATTCTTTCAGAAGGCGGTACATCTTGAACAATCAATCGTTCAATCAATTCTGGTTGAGAAGCGAGCCAATCACCTATCGCCTCTTCATAATCAGAAGAAAGACGTGGAGCCCATTCCTGAATAACCGAAGGAAAAAGGGCTTTTCCAGCTACAGAGCCAAAAGGACGCTCAAATAAACGAACGTCCTTTTCCATTGCAAATACAGAAGCAAAACACATTACAAGAATAATAGACCACATGCTATTTAATTTCCTTAAAAACGCTTTTAATCAATGACAAAGATCCCATCATTGCAGATGATTCATACGGAACGACAACAAGTTTGTCGTTTTTACCTTCCATCATTTGAGGCAAAGTCCTTAAATACTGCATCGCAAGGAGATATCCCATAGGATCACCTTGATGAGTAGCTTCTTTTATTTTAATTAAAGCTAGCGATTCAGCCTCTACTACTTTTAAGCGCGCTTCCGCGTCTGCTTGCGCATTGATAACACGTGCCCTCGCATCACCGTCAGCTCGAAGTACATGAGATTGCTGCTGTCCTTCTGCCTCTAAAATTGCTGCACGTTTTTTACCTTCTGCCTCTATGATAACCGCACGTCGATCTCGTTCTGCACGCATCTGTTTTTCCATTGCAACTTTAATATCAGTTGGAGGATTAACTTCTTGCAATTCAACACGATTAACCTTAACGCCCCACTTATCAGTTGCCTCATCCAGAATAATACGCAACTTTTCATTAATCTGGTCACGAGATACCAATGATTCGTCAAGATCAAGTGATCCTATAACGTTACGCAACGTAGTTTGAGTTAATTTTTCAATCGCCTCAGGAAGGTTAGCAACTTCATACACAGCCGCTGGCGAGTCAGTTATTTGATAATAGAGCAATGCATTAATTTCCATTGTTACGTTATCTTTTGTAATAACATTTTGTTTTGGAAAATCATACACCGATTCACGCATATCTATACGATTTAAAGAATGAGTTACTCTATAATAATCTCCTCGAGCATCTGGCCTTACATATGTCCAGAAAACACGACGAGGCCTATCAACAAAAGGCATTATCAAATGTAATCCCGGTCCAAAAGTTTTACTGTAACGACCTAATCGTTCAATAACAACTGTCTCAGCTTGCCGAACCAATAAAACTGAATCAAGAATAAATACAACAAAAAAAATAAAAAGTAGAAATGCAAATGCAGCATAAAGATATACTGTTGGAAAAATCATGATTCAACCCTTTCATTTATCGAATGTTTTTACAATTATATGACATCCTTCTACACGAATAACTTCAACTACTGCTCCTTCAAGAATAATGTCGTCACTTATCGCTCGGGCCGCCCATATTTCACCTCTGACTTTCGCCTGCCCCATTAAACCAGAGATAATGTTTTTGACGATAACTGCTTTTTTACCCGGTAAAACATCAATGTTTGTAACCCGTTTAGCATAATGATTAGGGTTAAAAATAAAGCGCATGATAACAAAGGCACTTATACTTGCAACAAAAAAGATAACAACTTGAAACCATAGTGAAACAAATAATGTTGCAATTGCTGCACACACAGAACCCAACGCAAATGAAATGAAAAAAAACAAGGTTATTCCAGCCAATTCAATCATAAAAAATGAAAGAGAAAAAATCAGCCATAAAAAAAATAATGTTGCCATGAACACCTCTGTTTTTCCCTTATCTTAGCCCTTTCTTGTGATCATGGCAAGAATCTGAAGTAAAACGTTTAAATAGTTTGTTTTTAAATTCTACTTAATATGGTTGCACCATCTATAACGAAAATTTCAGGCTTACCATCAGGATGAATTTTCAAGCCCAATTCAACTTTTTCTTTATTTAGACAACAAGTCAAATAGGTTTTATATGAACTTGGGGGCCTTTGCTCTCCCGCCCAATAAATAAAACTTTGAGCTAATGCGTTGGGATCACACTCACCAGCTGATTCAGGACCCCAATCAAGAAAAATAGGTTCCCCATCACCCTTCATAACACCCAAATAAATGTCAGGTCGTTCTTGAAAATTAACCCATGTTCCTAAAACCTTTTTAGTGTGAGGCGGTAATAAAAACTCATATTTCTCACGTGGAACATATACTTTATACAATGTTTTATTGGTTTCATTTTCAATTGAACTGAGAAATACGCGCGTTTCACCATAAAGGAATGAAACTGCTATAAAGCTCAAGCTTAATACTAAATATTTTTTACTCATTTTTCATCCTCTCCTTTTAAGCGTGCAATAGTAATTTTTTCTGCATCGAGAATTTTCATATTATGGTAATTGACTAACTTAATACCATCGTCATAAATTTCGGCAGTTAGATCACCATTGCGATATACACAACATCGTACAAACTGTACTTTATCGTAATGTTTAAATGGTTGCGAAAGCGCTTCCTCTTTTAACGTTATATCAACTGCAAATGGCCCATCAAACCAAGAAGCGCCACAATCACCACTTGTTTTTATACCACTCTTAAGATAATAGGTTGAAAAACTTTTCGTCTTTGGCTCCAATTTTATCTGAACACCAAATCCTTCATCATCACGAACCAATACTTTAACTTTGCCCTTTTCTGAAGCCTTAAGAAGTAGCACAGGCACCCAACCGGCAGCCTCGGCAGTAAAAACCGGCCCTCCCGCACCTGAAGCATCACCATTTCGCTGATACAAAATATAGTCACCACTACTTTTGTTATCAAAACCAACAAAATGAATTGATTCACCAAACAGAGTTGAACAAATACTTAAACCAACCACAAGAGACCAGGACTTAAAATGTAACTTCATGTTAAACCTCCATCTACTTTTACCTTTAATCAAATACTACAACTTTATATCAAAAAAAAACAATAAAACCACTTGTTTTCTTCAAAAAAGAGTTCAAGACAACGATCTTTTTTTTACAACTATTACTTTAGTATTTGTTTCACTGCCAAAACTATCGAATCAGCATCAATTTTTGCCCATGAAAATAACGCTTCTTTCATTCCCGATCGAGGAATATCAGAAACATTCAAACGTGTAATCTTAACTATTTCACCATAAAAAGCTGCTGAAAGCGCTTCACCAATACCCCCGGCAGCATAATGATCCTCTACAACAACAACGTTTTTTTGTGCATTCTTAAAAATATTTTTCAACTTTTCTACTGGTAGCGGCTTAATTGAATAGAGATCAACTACGGCAACAGATATTTTTTGATTCTTCAATCGTTCATACGCTTTTAATGCCTCATGCAACGTAGCTCCTGCGCCAATAACAACTGCACAATCATTTTCAGAATGACGAACAAGATGACAATCCCCGATGGAAAAAGTTTCATCATTTCCATAAATAACCGGATAAGATCCTCGCGTCACACGTAAATAACTGACACCTTTTGTGTAATTATAGATAAGACCCGTAAGTTTATACGCTGAAACAGCATCACATGGATATAACACAATAGAATTAGGCAACGAACGCATCATCGCAATATCTTCAAGCCCCATTTGAGATGGACCGTCCGCGCCAATTTCTATTCCAACGTGTGTGCCAATAACTCGCAACGCTTGCCTTGAAATTGCACCCATACGCAATTGGTCAAAGGCTCGCGTTAAAAATGCAGCAAAGGTTGCAAGATAGGGCACATTATCACGAGCCGCAAGCCCAATAGCCATTCCCACCATATTTTGTTCAGCGATAAAACATTCGATAAATTTTTCTGGATATAATTGAGCAAATTTTTCTGTCCGGGTTGAATTACTCACTTCTGCAT
>CAYUHH010000088.1:0-4171 GCA_964444435.1 uncultured Pseudomonadota bacterium
TGAATTAAGTATTTCACCAATTCCATTTATGGGTCCAATTGGTACGGTTGAAATTGTGCGCATCGATGGAAAATTCAAAGTTAATCCTCTTCATGAAGAACGTTTGAAGTCAGATATTAAATTCTTAATTTCTGGTACCAAAGATGGAATCAACATGGTTGAAGGTGCTGCAAACCAACTTTCAGAAAAAGATTTGGTTGAAGCTCTTTTCATTGGTCATGAAACAATTAAAGAACAAGTTGAGTGGCAAGAACAGATTGTCAAAGAACTTGGTGTTAAGAATGAAGAATCAGACTTACCACTTGATTGGGATGTTTGGCAGAAACGTGCCGCTGAATACTTGACGGCGCAACGTGTTCATACGCTTTGTACGAAGACTAAAGAAGAACGTTCTCAAGCAATGACTGCATTGAAAGACGGATTTCTTGAAGAAAATAAGTCAGGCTTAGAGGAAACCGATGTTCCTGAAAAATTTGTAACCTATGTTTTTGATCAAGAATTGAAACCAAAAGTTACAGATTTAATTTTTGCAGATGGTAAACGTCTTGATGGTCGTTCATTTACGCAAGTTCGTGACATTACCACAACAGTTGGTCTTTTACCATATGCACATGGTTCTTCCCTCTTTGATCGTGGAGCGACACAGGCTTTGACTTCCGCAACCTTGGGTAGCGCACAAGATGAGCCTCGCACTGAAACATTAATTGAAGAAAATTCAAATAAACCATTTCTTTTGCATTATAATTTTCCTCCATTTTCTGTTGGTGAAGTTCGTCCAATGCGTGGACCAGGTCGTCGTGAAGTTGGTCATGGTAATTTAGCTGCAACTTCATTGTTGCCCATATTGCCTGATAAAGCTGACTTTCCATATACGCTCCGCTTGGTAACTGATATTTTGTCATCTGATGGTTCAAGTTCAATGGCAACCGTATGTGGTTCGACTATGGCATTGATGGATGCCGGTGTGCCAATTTCCGCGATGGTTAGTGGTGTTGCAATGGGATTACTTCGAAGTTCAGAAGGTAAATTTCAAGCAATTACCGATATTAGTGGGTTTGAAGATGCGTTTGGTTTGATGGACTTTAAAGTAGCCGGTACACGTGATGGTGTAACTGCTATTCAGATGGATATTAAACACAAGGGTGGTTTGCCTCGCGAAGTCTTTGAAAAAGCTTTGGCACAGGCACACGACGCTCGCTTACACATTCTTGATACAATGCAAGGTGTGATGAAAGAACCTCGTGCAGAGATGTCACCACTCGTTCCTAAATTTATTTCTTTCAAAATTAATCCTGATAAGATTGGTGCTGTCATTGGTGGCGGTGGTAAAGTTATCAAGGAAATTATTGAGAAGACCGGAACAACAATTGATATTGATGCAGAAGGTCGTGTAAATATTTTTGGTGTTCCTGAAGCTGAGATTGAAAAAGCGATTCATTGGGTCAAGGTTATTGCTGGTCAAATTAATGCTGGTGATACGTTTGACGGAACGGTTGCACGTGTTGCAGACTTTGGTCTTTTTGTAGACTTAGTTCCAGGACAAGCTGGTCTTTTACATATTTCGGGTATTCCTCGTGATAAACAACATACAATTGCAAAAGATTATCCAATTGGTTCTCCATTGAAAGTTCGTGTTCTTGATTATGATTCAGAAACCGGACGAATTCGTTTGGGCCTTATGGGACCAGAAAAGAAATAAAAAAATATTTTTCTTTTTGATTTATAAATAAAATGAAAAGCTCCTCTGTAAAAAGAGGAGCTTTTTGATTGATTATTTCAATTGGTTTAATTCATCAATTGGTAGTCTTTGAATTCATTAAGAGCTTTCATGATTTTTTTTCCGAGTTCTTCTTCGATTTTAAATTTTGTGTCTTTTTGCCCAAGATTAAGTAAGTGTTGATTTATATTTTCAAGGGCTGTGTAGGTTGCACCGATCACCTTGTCAAGCTCCTCGCCCACTGGCTTTGCGCGTAAATTACTTCCTATTAACAATAAAATTGATAAACAAAGTATCTTCTTCATAATGTTCTCCTTATTTGGTAGAAGGTTAAATTAACTACTTTAAGTGTGCCATTATTATTGCAAGAGTTTGGTTGGTTTTGTTTGTGGTCATTGATTAGGAGGGATTTGCTGAATATGTGTGAATTTGTGTTTCATGGTACACTAAAAGCTGAGTTTTTAAAGAAAAATTACAAGGAATATTATGAAACGTGCCGATGGACGAACGGTTAATCAGTTGCGAGATTTAAAATTAACCTCCCATATGTATGAGTATGCGCCTGGTTCAGTATTATTTGAAATAGGACGAACGAAAATATTATGTGCGGTAACGATGAGTGAAGGAGTGCCACCATTTCTGCGAGGAAAAGGAAAAGGATGGTTAAGTGCTGAATACGCATTGCTGCCAGCATCAACGGTTACGCGTTCGCAACGTGAATCATCATCATTTAAGCGTAATGGTCGGTCAGTTGAAATTTCACGCATTATTGGGCGCGCATTGCGGTCGGTTGTTGATCTTTCTCTTTTTGGCGAAAATAGTATTATGGTTGATTGTGATGTTTTACAGGCTGATGGGGGAACGCGGTGTGCGGCCATATGTGCAGCTCAAGCTGCACTTAATTTAGCCGTACAATATTGGCTTGATGTTAAATTTATTAAAAAATCGATTATTAAGAATCAAGTTGCTGCTATTTCAGCGGGAGTGTTTGATGGTGTTTCGTTACTCGATTTAAATGCGTTTGAAGATAATAACATTGATAGTGACTTTAATTTTATTTTGACTGATCAAAATAAAATAGTCGAAATTCAAGGGACCGCTGAATTAGGAACGGTTTCCTGGGTTCAGTTTGATGAAATGCGTGCATTAGCTCAAAAGGGTGTTGAAGAACTTTGTTCATTTATTAAGGAAAATACTTTTTAGTAAGAAAAGGAGGCATCATTAGGCAAAGTATTGTTTTGATATTCTGTTTCATAGAGACATGTAGTATTGGTTGATTCTTTAGGAGTCGCGTGCATATAGTGTACGGCTTTTACGCTTAAAACGGTACATAGGTATGCAACAAGAAGAAGAGCTTCTTGCTCACGAAATTGAAGAATGTTTTCGCCTATATTAAATGGATGACCTTCATACATCTCAGCAAAGCAATTTGTAGCCAGATATGCAAGATAAGAAAATGATGCACCACCAACATTTTGAATGAAGAAATTTTGATTTTGAAGATTAAAGATGGTACCAATTGTTGCGCCAATTCCTAATGTTATGAGGTTGTGCTGAGCATCCCGAATGACATTTTGAGGATTAGGATGCTCCATGGTTTGAGTGCAAAATGGGAGAAGTGTAAGAAAAATCAAAAGTTTTTTCACGAGATGGCCTTGCTATTAAGTTTAATGTTGTTTTTTTTTAAAATGTTTATTTATAGTTTAAGTGATAAAGTATTTAATGCAAGGGGGTTTTAGCGATAATAACAAATTTTTTCGTTTTCTATCTCGTCTGGTGGTGGGAGTGATCCTCCGAAGTAAGCATCTGCAAAAGCGTCCCGGTATTTTTGAAGAAGTTCTTCTTCTTTTTCTTGTTTTGCTTGAGCTTTTGCTAATTTTTGTCTTTGAATAATTGAACATTTTACAAGACTTCGAATTTCTAAAATCATGGCTGGTGTGATATGACCCTGATGAGGTGTTGTGTGTGAAATTCCTGTAACGGGGATACGAAAATCGTTGCTGTGTTCGTCCATTTTGTATTTTGCTTCAGCTTGTGTCGGAAATAGAAAAGATTCAATGCATAACAAGCTAAGATCGGCCATTGTTCGTGTGATCGGTTTATTCATGTCTGCAAGTGTGAGTGATGTTGGGTACGTAAGAAAATAAAAAATTTTTCTTTGGTGGCATGTGGTTTTTCTTGCTGGCCAACTGGTGTGTTTTTTTGTCATGGGATGTGTATTTACAAGTACGATAAGAATAAAAATTTTTATATATTTCATCATCTTAAAAGAGTCTTAATATATGAACAAAGCAATGTGCCGATAAAATTTTTCACAAATATCTTTCTTTTTTTTACGAGCCGATGTAGAAATTTTACTGTAAAATATTATTAATACAAGGTATACTTAAGTATATCGTTTATTTTTTTTCGAGTTTCTAATGACTTTTTTAAAACAGATAGCTTCATTAATAG
>CAYUHH010000089.1:0-4118 GCA_964444435.1 uncultured Pseudomonadota bacterium
AAGAGGTTTTATAAAACATTTATTTGAGCTTAGTGTCCAGGTTAATGAGAAAGATGTAGATGATAAGACGGCCCTTATGTATGCGGCAGCCCATGGGCATACGGATCCGGTGAATGTTCTTCTTGCTGCGGGAGCGTTGGTTAATGAGAAAGATGAAGATAAGAACACCGCTCTTATGTTTGCAGCAGAAAATGGGCAGACGGATACGGTGAGTGTTCTTCTTGCTGCGGGAGCGTTGGTTAATGAGAAAGATGAAGATAAGAACACCGCTCTTATGTATGCGGCAGCCCATGGGCATACGGATACGGTGAATGTTCTTCTTGCTGCGGGAGCGTTGGTTAATGAGAAAAATGAAAATAAGAACACCGCTCTTATGTTTGCGGCAAAGAATGGGCATACGGATACGGTGAATGCTCTTCTTGCTGAAGGTGCCCAAGTTAATGAGAACAATACATATGGCAAGACGGCACTTATGCTTGCGGCAGAGAATGGGCGGACTGATACGGTGAATGCTCTTCTTGCTAAAGATATAGCGGTCAATGAAAAAGATGCAGATGATAAGACGGCACTTATCTTTGCGGCATCATCTGGTGATGCCGATACGGTGAATGCTCTTATTGCTAAAGGTGCGTTGGTTAATGAGAAAGATACGGATGGCAAGACAGCTCTTATCTTTGCGGCAAAGGGTGGGCATACAGATACGGTGAATGCTCTTATTGCTAAAGGTGCCCAGGTTAATAAGAAGGATAGGTGGGGTGAGACTGCCCTTATGTTTGCGGCAGAGGGTGGGCATACGGATACGGTGAATGCTCTTATTGCTAAAGGTGCCCAGGTTAATAAGAAAAATAGGTGGAAAGGCAAGACGGCTCTTATGTTTGCGGCAGAAAGTGGGCATACGGATACGGTGAAAGCTCTTCTTGCTGCGAAAGCGTTTGTTAATGAGAAAGATAAATATGATAGGACGGCGCTTGTGTTTGCGGCAATGCATGGGCATATGGAAATAGTTGATATCCTTCGTGCTGCAGCCGAAAAAGAAGAAAAATAAGGAGAGTTCGACACGGCTTCGCAGAACGAGCGTAGCCTTTAGTCGTGAGCGAACAAAGCAAGTCGAATCGATCAGGACAAAACGAAGCGAAAACAGCTATAAATTTACAAATTCAGCATATTTCTCTATAATGAAGTTATGAGTAAAAAATTTGATTTAAAAACATTTACCCCTGACAAAATCAGGAATTTTTCTATTATTGCACATATTGACCATGGTAAATCAACACTTTCTGATCGACTCATGGAAGCAACCGCAACCCTTTCTGGGCACAAAAAACATGCTGATCAATTTCTCGACAAATTACAAGTAGAACGCGAACGAGGCATTACGGTTAAGGCTCAGACAGTTTCAATGCTGTATGAACCCAACAATGGACCCTTCCTGCTTAATTTAATTGATACACCAGGACACGTTGACTTCAGCTATGAAGTATCCCGATCACTTTATTCTTGCCAAGGAGCCCTTTTATTGATTGATGCGGTTGATGGCGTACAAGCACAAACAATGGCAAACTTTTATCTTGCATTCAATCAAGACTTAACAATCATCCCTGTCATTAATAAAATCGACCTTCCAAATGCTCGTCCCGAACATGTTGCTCAAGAACTACAAACTCTTTTTGATTTTAAATTCGAAGATATTTCATTTGTTTCAGCAAAAACAGGTGAAGGCGTTGCAGAACTTCTTGAAACAATCGTTAATAAACTTCCTGCTCCAAAAGCATATCCAAACGAACCACTCAAGGCACTTCTTTTTGATTCATGGTTTGATGAATATCGAGGGGTCGTCTGCTTAGCATATCTAGAATCTGGCACGCTAAAAAAAGGTGACCCAATAAAGCTTGCACAAACAGGTAAAAACTATGAAATATTAGAACTTGGCCTAATGCACCCAAGCGAAACACCAATGCCGGCATTATATGCAGGACAAGTAGGATATATCATCGCAGGAATGAAAACTGTGCGTGAGGCTCGTGTTGGAGATACGATTTTTAACCCTAAACATCCTGTCCCCCCATTTCCTGGATTTAGCCCTGCAAAACCAATGGTTTTTGCCGGAATTTATCCAGTTGAAAATAATGAATTTGGAAACTTACAAGAAGCAATTGAAAAACTCACGCTTAATGATACAAGTGTTTCAGTAGAGAAAAAAACATCTACTGCACTTGGCATCGGTTTTCGATGTGGTTTTCTTGGACTTCTCCATATGGACGTTTTCAAACAACGGCTCGAGCAAGAATATGATCAAGCAATCATAATTACCGCGCCAAGTGTACTTTATAAACTAAATTTAAAAAATGATGAAACAGTTGATATTGAAAATCCATCAGAATTCCCAGATCCAACAACCATTAATGACATCCTTGAACCAATAATGGACACGACTATCGTTGTTCCTCAAAAATATTTAGGTAGTGTGATCGCATTATGTGAAGAAAAATTAGGAACACAGCAAGATATGAAATTCCTTGATGAAAATCGCATCATATTAAAATACAAGCTTCCTCTTAATGAAATTGCAACAGATTTTTATGATCAACTCAAATCATTAAGTTCAGGATATGCGAGTTTTGATTATGAAGGACCATATTATGAAGCAGCTGACCTTGTAAAACTCGACATTCTCTTAAATGGCAAACAAGTTGACGCTTTATCAATAATTGTACACCGCGAAAAAGCGCCACGCGTTGGAAGAAATCTTGCAGAGAAACTTCGCAAAGTTATTCCTCGCCAAATGTACGACGTTGCTATTCAAGCAGCAATTGGATCAAAAATTATCGCACGTGAAACGGTTAAAGCATTTAGAAAAGATGTTATTGCAAAACTATATGGTGGCGATATAACACGTAAAATGAAGCTTCTTGAAAAACAAAAAAAAGGTAAAAAACGAATGAAACAAGTTGGCACCGTTTCTGTTCCGCAAGAAGCATTCTATACCATCCTCAAAAAAGATTAACTCTTTGCAAAGGGGTACTTGTCCACCCCCTTGCGATCCAAGACCCCAACATGCGGTTAGATTGCTTAATCGCTTGCAAGGCTTACGTTCCTCGCTGCTATGCAGCTCGAATAAACATTCGCCTTCGGCTCAGTTTACGAACAAGCTCCAAGGAACTTTTTTTAGCTTCCTGCGCTTCACCACACATTTATAAAAAATAATCTTTAATATTAAGCGCAGGAATGAGACTTGATAATTATGACAAATGTCATAATTATTGTACTACACGATCAAACTGAAAGTTTGCGGATCCAACACACTATTAGCCAGTCCAGCAAGATACTGGTATGAACATTGTCAATCACAACAGAATTCTGAGTAAAACTTCAAGCAATTTGAATATCCGTAATCAGAGGCATACCATTAACATCATGATACGTTAATTGAATTTTATCAGTTTTTATTTTTATGTCAGAAACTTCTACTCCCATCAAAACGTATCGTATTTCTTCAGCAACATAATCATTTGCAATGGTAACTGATCCTAAATTAATTGAAGGCTCATAATATGAAACGTTTTTAAAATCCATTCCGTTATCATGAAGTAGCACTCTCAATTCATATCGCATAAAATTCAACAGCCCTCCAGCACTGACTTTAAGAACAACAGTATATTCATGTTCGTTTTCTGTTTTTACTAAATCAAACTCATCTAAAACATCTATATCAAGAACGTTAACAACTGCTAAATTATGAAACTTATGAAGTGCCTTAATTATAACTTGCGTCAACTGATCTTCACGAATAGACCAATTCTTATCAAGAGGAAGAACATTGAGAACATCCACAATAGAAATATTAAAAGATTGTGGTGCAAATAAAACAAAATCGACATCTAATTTATCTAATTTTTGACGAACCTTATTTTGAACCCCTAAAAGTTGCTCAATAACATTTGATGATGGAACAATCCTTATCAAAACGTCATTTAATGCGCTCGCAGATAATAAATAAAACAAAAAGACAGACAAAACTAATTTCTTCATTGACGATCCTCCTTATAAACTACTTTTATTCAAGCATATTTATAGAAGATCAATCAATACCTCTTTGTTTCACGTTTCAAAGCTAAATC
>CAYUHH010000090.1:0-4105 GCA_964444435.1 uncultured Pseudomonadota bacterium
GTGTTGGTTCTTCAAATTGGGTGCGGTTGATGCTCATGACTTCAATGTCAGCAACCTGATCAACTGTTTTACTGATAAGATTAGGATTTGTCTGAGAGTTGATTAATTGTATGAAAAAGGTTAGAACAAATAGGAGGAGCAGTAACTTTTTCATTCCACACTCCTTTATTTATAAAAAAGTTATTTTCAGTTTGAGCTTACTTCGAAATATAAAATTGTAAAGTTGAAATGAAAAAGAACGCGTAAAATTAGACAGGAAAAGATGGCATTATATGCATATCAAGCATTAAATCGCGATGGGAAAAAGGTAAAGGGGCAACTTGATGCCCCTTCTGGGCAAGTAGTAAAAGATCAACTTGTTAAAAAAGGGTTGTACCCTGTAAAAATTACTGAATCAAAAGAAGAAAGAAAAGGCTTTTCAATTCGGCAACTTTTTGAAAAGTCTGTCTCTCCCAAAGAAAAAATCTTATTTACAAAACAGTTGGCAACATTGCTTCGTTCTGGTGTTCCTCTTTTACAATCATTGGAACTTTTAGCAGACCAATTTGAAGGAAGAATGAAACGAATTGTTGTTCATCTCAAAGATACGATTAAAGAAGGTAATTCATTAGCGCAGGGACTTGCGGATTATCCGCGAGTTTTTGAAAATATTTATATTCAACTTGTGCGTGCAGGTGAAGCAAGTGGGCATTTGGAAATTGTTCTTGATAAGTTGACCGATTATTTAGAGCGCCGTGCAGAGTTGCGAAGGCGTGTTAAAGGTGCCCTTCGTGAACCGTTAATTCAACTGGTTATTGTTTTTATTGTTACCGTTGTACTTTTAACATTTGTTGTGCCTCAGATGACCGCTCTTTTTAAAAAGAAAGAGTCATTGCCAATTCCAACCCGAACGTTGTTATTTTTGAGTGATTTTATTAAATCAAATTATCTTTTTATTTTAATTGGACTAGGTGTGCTATTTATTGCATTTAAATATTGGCAAAGTACTTCTACAGGAAGAAGAATTATTGATTCTATTAAGTTACGCTTACCCATTATTGGTTATTTTGCGCGTATGAATGCCATTGTTCAATTTTGTAGCACCTTAGGAATTTTGCTTGAAAGTGGGGTGAATTTAGCAGAAGCGTTGGATATCGTGTGCAATATTGTTGATAACGAAATTCTAGCAAGTACGTTACGTGGGGCGCGTGATAAAATTATCAAAGAAGGTAAGATCTCTCAATATCTTAAACAGACAAAAATATTTCCTCCCATGGCAACTTATTTAATTAGAACAGGTGAGGAAAGTGGCCAATTGGATAAAATGCTTATTACTGTTGCACAGAATTATGAAGCAGATTTACGTGAATATACTGATACGTTGTCTTCTTTATTGGCACCCGTTATGCTAGTGCTCATGGCAGTGATTGTTGGATTTATTGTGCTTTCCATTATGTTGCCTATGGTTAAAATGATGGATATGAGTGGAATGTAAGGATGAAAGGATACTTGTGATAAAAAATGATGGTTTCAGTATGACCGAGTTAATTGTTTATATAATGATTGTTGGCATTTTAATGGTTACGGTAGGGCCTCCACTTTTCAAATGGATTGGGAGAGCGAGTGAAAGAAAAGCTGAGCAAACATTAATAGCTATAAAAAAAGCTTTGGATGAATATAAAATGGATGCGCTGCATTATCCTAATGCATTAATTGATTTAATTCGTAAGCCATCTAATGAAACACGTTGGCGAGAACCTTATTTGGATGAAGATACGGTAATTATTACAGGGAATAGTTTTGCTGATCCATGGGAGCAACCGTATATTTATCGTCGTCTTCAAGGTAAACCACCTTATGAATTAGCTTCTGTGGGTAATCCTGACAAAGAAAATGGCCGCATAGATGTGCGAAATATAAAGTAACTTGTGATTAAAGTTCGTTCTGGCTTCAGTTTATTGGAGCTTGTTGTTGTTATAACTATTCTTGCAATTATTGCAGTTGCGATGACCCCCTTGTTTCGAGGGCGGGAGTCGCAACTGCGAACTAAAGATTTTGTTGCCAAGTTGAATCTGTTAATGCAGACCTCTTGGCAACAAGCGCTTACTTCAGGCAAGGTTCAGAAGGTTCATTGTTATTTAAAGAACAAAAAGATTGAACTTGAAGAGCC
This sequence comes from uncultured Pseudomonadota bacterium, assembly GCA_964444435.1. Classification (GTDB taxonomy): domain Bacteria; phylum Babelota; class Babeliae; order Babelales; family UBA12409; genus UBA12409. The sequence goes on from CAYUHH010000090.1 coordinate 2,150, forward strand.
AAAAGAGGTTGGGTCGAAAGATTTTATACCATTTGCGCATGAGTTTCTTAATACGCAATTAGAGATTCCTCAAACATACTTTTTCAAAAATTTTTATATTGAAGGTGAAGATGAAATGCGTAAAGGCAAACGAAAAAGCGTGTACTTTTATATCGCTCCTTCAGGATTGGCGCAAAATGTGATTATTAATGTTATTGATCAGAATGATGATTTAGAAAAAGGTGAGTCTGAGCAGTTTGGATTGGTTTTAAACCCTTTTAGTGTGCAGTTTGATTACTATGATACATTTCAAAAACCATGATGCATTTTCATTAATTGAAGCAGTTATTGCAATGGCGATAATAGGCATTCTTTTTGTTTCGATTTCTTCTATCTTGCAGTTATCGTTTCGTAAAGATGTGCGTTACAATGCGGAGCTTAATCGAATTATTTTGTTAAAAAATATTTTGTACAGTCCTGAAGTCATTCGAGATAAACATGATAAAGAATTAGAGAAGAATCAGGATATAAAAGAACCTCCAACAACAATAAAAATTGATGTTTCAACTCAAAAAAAATATAAATTGGTTGAGAAGATTTTGGCAAAAGCAACATGGGAAGGTTTTGTTGATAAACTGGATGAATCGTTACTGTTGTTGCAGTTTAAAGTTCCAGAAAAAAAAGAGAAAAAATGAGACAGGGGTTTTCATTAATTGAACTGATGGTTGTATTAACAATTTCTTCTGGGATTGCGCTCATGTTATTTCAGGTTTATAACCAGTCAATGCGTATTTTAGGCCGCGTAGATGGAATTGTTTCAACAGATATTCGAGTTTTTACTTTTTATGATCGTTTTGAAAAAGATGTAACCGGTGCATTTATTCCCTTGATCGGTGATCTTGAATTAGCAAAAAAGATGCTTGAAAAGCATGAGGGTGATGTAAGAACGCAGCAACTGAAACAGCAAGAAAAATCTGCAGAAGGTAGTGATAAAGAAAAAAAGAGCGAAAAACCTCAAAAAGTTAAACCGGTTACTTTGGCAGATATTCAAGTAAAACGTTCTTTTGTTTGTTCTCAAAAAGATGGCAAATTATCACAACTTTCTTTTATAACAAATAATCCTATGGAAGTTTATTCGGAGGGTTCTTCAGTTGTAAAACCGAGAATTGCACGTGTCTCATACTCTGTTGAGCCAGAAAAAGATAAAAAAGGTTTTTTTAAGTTAGTTCGTCGAGAATCACAAAAGTTTAAATTAGATGCCATAAAAAAGGAGCGCCCTTATACCTTGTTGAATAATATCAAATCCTTAAAATTGGAATTATTGGCGACTGAATCAGAAAAAGAGCCTGAAAAAAAAGATGCTGAGAAAGGCGATAAAGTTTTAAAAGATACCAAGAAAGAGGGTTCTTCTGATAAAAAAGAAAAAACACCAGGGAAAGAAGAAAAACAAGAGGAAGAAAAAATAAAGCCATTGAAAACGTACACTGAGTGGCCAGCGCCAGATGAAAAAGAAGATGTTAAAAGTAAAGATGACAAAAAGAAGTCACCGCCACGTGATTTGCCACAATTCATAAAAGTTTATTTAACGTACGAAGATCAGATTGAGGGACGAGAAAAGTCGTACGAATTTATGATTCCTATTTTTAGTTTTAGTGCTCCCTCTAAAGAACTCTTATCTTTTCCATTGTTAGTTCAAGAGCGATTGCAAAAAGAAGAGGAAGAGGGAGGTCCTGCCAAGGCAAAAAGTTTAGGTAAAACGGAAAGCAACGGTAAACAACCAAAAGGTGCTCAGAAATGAACAAAGTACGTGAAGGATATGTTTTAGTTCTCTCTTTGGTCATTATGGGATTATTGGTTCTTATTGCAACTCAGGTTTATAACTTGAGTTATAATTTTTCTGCTTATTCTCATTTTGTTATTAAGCGTGAAAAAGCAAAAATGCTTGCATTAAGTGGCGTACAGCTTATGCGTGATGTC
>CAYUHH010000091.1:0-4040 GCA_964444435.1 uncultured Pseudomonadota bacterium
TGACGGTATGAGAGAGTATCAATCTGCTGATATAAGGAATATTGCGCTGGTTGGGCATGGAGCAGCAGGTAAAACCATGATTGCAGAATTCATGCTCGCATGCAGCGGTGTTATTAATCGGTTGGGTCACATTTCAAATAATAATACTGCTTCAGATTATCATGAAGATGAGCAAAAAAATCAACACTCTATTTATGCTTCATTATTGCATGCAGAATGGAATAATCGGAAAATCAATATTGTTGATGCCCCCGGATATTCTGATTTCATCGGTGAAGCCTTGGGAGCTTTGCGGGTAGCTGATTTGGCCGCAATTGTGGTGCATGCTGAGCATGCCATCGAACTAGAAACAGAAAATGCCTGGGATTATGCTACGCGATATGCTATTCCAAAACTTTTTATTGTTAATGCAGTTGACAAAGATAATGTGAAATTTGATCTTTTAGTTGATCGGCTTAAGGGACGCTTTGGTAATCAGATATTTCCCTTGACTGTTCCTCTTGTAACGGGTGCCAATTTTAAACAATTTTTAGATGTTATTAATAAAAAAATTATAACATATAAAGCTGATGAATCGGGAAACTTTGATGTATCTCCCGTAACAGACGAGTGAAAAGATCAAGCTGAAGTATTGCACAGTGCATTGTCAGAGTTGGTAGCTGAATCTGATGATGGTTTACTGGAGAAATTCTTTGCTGAGGGTGTTCTTTCTGATGATGAGATGAAAAAAGGCATTCATGCGGCATTTCAAAATCAGTCTCTTGTCCCTCTCTTTGCAACAGTTGGTGATAAAAATATTGGGGTGACTCACATAATGGACTTTATTTCTGAGTATGGATCATCTCCTCTTGATCGTCCTGTTGTGAAGGCTTTTGATTCTAAAGATGCAGAGGTTGATTTAAAATTTGATAATCCCCATCCCTCCCGTTTTGTGTTTAAGACGGTAAGTGAGTCTCGTTCAGGCGGTTTATCCTTTTCCAGGGTATTTTCAGGAGAGGTTACGGCTGGGTTAAATTTGTATAATGCCGCGCGTCGTGTTACAGAACGCGTTGGGCAGTTGTTCCTGGTTAATGGCAAGAATCGTGAGCATCTTGATATTTTGCATGCAGGAGATATTGGTGCGGTAGCAAAGTTGAAAGATACTCATACAAATAATACGCTTTGTGATGAAAATTATTTCGTGGCTTTTCCTGCGATTGCCTATCCTCATCCAAATATTCGTGTTGGTATTTGTTCAAAATCGAAAGGTGATGAAGAAAAGCTTTCGATTGGTTTATCGACGTTGCGTGAAGAGGATCCAACATTTGAATTTAAAGTGGATCCAGAATTACATCAGATGTTAATTGCAGGGCAGGGAGAACTTCATCTTGAAACATGTGTCAGTAAGTTGCGCCAACGTTTTGCAATAGATATTGAGACGTTTGCTCCTCGTATTCCATATCGCGAAATGATTAGGGGTGCCGCTGAATCAAAGTATCGTCATAAGAAACAAAGTGGTGGGGCAGGTCAATTTGCAGAAGTATGGATGCGTGTAGCGCCAAAGAGTTACGATGAAGAGGTTGAGTTTACACATTCGTTAGTTGGTCAAAATGTTGATCGTGTATTTGTTTCTTCTGTTGAAAAAGGAGTGAAAGCTGCCGCTGGAAAGGGACCTTTGGCTGGATATAAGGTTATGGGTGTTAAGGTTGACTTTTACGATGGAAAACAACATCCGGTGAATTCAAAAGATATAGCATTTCAAATAGCTGGTAAATTTGCATTTAGGCAGGCGTGTATTCAAGCAAAGACATGCCTGCTTGAACCTATTATGAATATTGAGGTAAAGGTTCCCGATGAGTTTACGGGCCACATCATGGGTGATGTTTCTAGCAGACGAGGCTGCGTCCTTGGGATGGATTCAGACGGGAATTATATGCTGATCAAAGCTCAGGTGCCTCAAGCAGAATTGTATCGTTATTCGACCGTATTACGTTCACTTGTAGGAGGCAAAGGGGTTTACACTGAACGGTTTAGTCATTACGCAGAAATGCCGCATGATTTAGAGCAAAAAGTAATTGAGCAAAATATGAAAGATAAAGAAGAAGAGTAGCAGGTTCGAGGGGGCAAAACGCCCCCTCATATATTTTAATGAATAGCCATAAGTTCAACATCGAAAATAAGGTCTGAGTTTGGCGGGATAAAGAGGCCGATTCCCTTTTCGCCATATCCAAGTTCGGAAGGAATAAATAAGCGTCTTTTTTCACCAATTTTCATCAGCTTTACTCCTTCTTCAAAACCTTTAATGACTTGTCCAAGCCCGAGGGTAAATTCAAGTGGTGTTCCACGTTCTATGCTGCTGTCGATTTGTCGGCCGGGTGCGCCATCTTTTTGCGTGATCCAACCGGTGTAATGAATAGCGACTGTATTTCCAGGTTGAGGTGTACGAGCATCTTTTTCAGCTTTTTTCAAAACCTTCGTTTTGAGTTCAGTTGTAGATATTGGTTGAGATTTTTCATTCTTTTCAGCTTTTTTCATGTGGGAGCCTTCTTTTTTTGCGGGTTGTTTGGTGCATCCTGTTACTAAAATGAGTAGAAATAAGATGCTAAAGTTCTTCATAAGGTTATCCTTTTGCTTTTGCCTTATAAAAGCCTTTTTTTAGGCGCTTGTTTGGTTGACTTTTTTTACTTTTCTGCTACTATTATACCATAGGTTAGATGTTTAGATTAATGGTGGTTTTTAGGGGCACTATGAAAAAATTAATATTAGGCTCATTATTATTTTGTGCAGCGAGTATTCAAGCTACACATCCAGTGATTGAAACATTTAGAAATTATCCAGAAATTCTTATTGGTTCTATTGGTTTTGTATTTAATTTAGATAAAAGATATGTTAAGCCAAATTATTATGGTGGATTAACGTCATCGGTTCTTTATTTAGTACATCGTGCAATGGGTGGAAAATCTTCGCCTGAGCTTAATGCAGCCATTTACGTGGTTGCTGCCGGTGGTGCAAAAACAATTAGCAGACCAGTTCATAATTTTTGGGATAATTTTAGGCGAAAAGTTTCGTATGTTTGGAATAATTGCTAAATTAAGGGCCGAATCTTCGGCCCATTTTTTTATGAGGTAGTCATGTTAAAAAAAATTTTAATAAGTATAAGTTTCTTTTTATCTTTTCAAGCCAATGGTCAATGGTGGCAACAGGTTACAAGTTCAGACTTTGGATTTTTTGCAATTGGTGCATATACTAGTTTTCTTGCTCATGCATATTCTGATGATTATGTTGAGCCAACTGCTGGATCTGCTGTTTTGGCTGGTGGAGCATATATTGGTGTGCGAACGATGCTTGAGCAACAGGGGGTTCATTTTACTTCTGAAAGTGACAAAATAAAAAGTCTCGCATTAGGAGTGGGCGTTGGTTCTGTAGCAGGTAAAGGGTTTCGTTATGGAAGTCGCAGCCTTCATTATTTGGCTGGGGTGCTTTATGGCAGACTTGTGAGTTCTTCTTCTTCTCATGATGATGTGGATGAAAAATCATAAAAAAGATTGCAATGAAGGTTTTCGTTGGTTGTGACTTAGTTTTTCTACCCAAGTTTATTGATTCGCTTGAGAGTGGTGGCGAAGTGTTCATGCAAAAATTGTTTACCCCTTATGAGATTGCACATACGCAAACCTATGAATCATTAGCGGGAATTTTTGCAGTCAAAGAAGCTTTTATCAAAGCATCACAAATAAAATTATCTTCGTGGCATGATATTGAAGTATATAAGTTGCCATCCGGAAAACCCTCTCTTCGGTGTTTTTTAATTGAAGAAGGGTGTTTGGATGTAAGTATTTCTCATGATGGGGAATATGCAATGGCTGTCGTTATCATCTCTCATTCAAGCTGAGTTCGAAAATCAAACTTTCAGTTTGATCGACCAGCATCCTGCTGGACTCGGCAAACATGCTGTTTGATCGCGTAGTACAATAATTATGACGTGCGTCATAATTATTAAGATCCATTCCTGTGCATACATATTAAAATTTATTCTTTGTGTAATACGCAATACGGCACAGGAA
>CAYUHH010000092.1:0-3997 GCA_964444435.1 uncultured Pseudomonadota bacterium
TACGTTATTATTTCCAGGTGCTATAAGGTGCGAGGATAAACTTGTTGTTGGTTACTTTGAAATCGGATATCTTCTTGGAGATAAACGCAGAGAAATTATTCATCGATTTTTTAGGCCAATTCGTAAGGCTAGTGGTGGTCTTAAAGCAGAAATAGAACGTAGAAAAAGATGTTTTGATAATGAGTTTGATGAAATAATTGATCAAGGCAAAACGTTTGATGGGATGGTATACGAACGAGCATCTTCGGTAACCATTGACGATGAGCGTGGAAAAGCGCTCTATATTTTATTTAAGCCATAATAAATTTAGTTTGTTAATTTATAGTAATGCGCAGAAAGAAAAAAGGGTTCATGTAAAAATTATAAATACTTTGGAGTTTGCTCGTAAACTGAGCTTAAGGCGAATATTTATTTCTTTTCATAAACCAAAAGACTTGTTCCAATTACCTTTTTGCTTCTTGTGCCGTATTACACAAAGAATAAATTTTAATATGTATGCGCAGGAATTGATCTTAATAATTATGACGTGCGTCATAATTGTTGTACGACGTGGTCAAACAGCATGTTTGCCGGGTCCCCGCACGGTTCTTCGATACAATCTTGCTTCGCAAAATCACTCAGGATGAGCGACTGGTCGATTAAACTGAAAGTTTGCAAAGATGTGCGGTTAACTATCTTATGTATGTTATTTAACAACAAAACTTACTAATCGGTTTGGAACGACAACTGTTTTAATAACTGTTTTTCCTTCAAGCCATTTTGCCGCTTGCTTTTGTGCTTTTTGTTCCAATGTTTCTTTGTTGGCATTTTTTTCCGTTTGGAACTGTGTGCGTGTTTTTCCGTTAACTTGAACAGCAATGGTAACCGGTTGTGCGGCAACAAGTTTTTTATCATACGTTGGCCAAGAAACATCGCGTAGTGTTTTATTAAAGAGTTTTTCAAGAAGCTCATTTGTCATGTATGGTGCAAACACTGAAAGTGATGCTAAAATGTTCTCTGCGCTCTTCGCGCTAAGTTGAAGGTGCTGGGTGGTTGCTTTATTTATAAATTCCATAGCGGCGGAAATAGCCGTGTTTGGCTTGAAGTTTTCAAGACGTTCTTGGAATTCTTTCAAAAATATTGCAACACATTGTTTTGTTTTGGTGTTTTCGGTTTTGTCTTCAGGCAAAATAGTTTTTTTGTCTGTGATGTAATTCCAGAATTTATTAAGAAATCGTTTGATTCCTTCAAGGCCGTTATCTTGCCATTCACAATCAAGTTCTGGTGGTCCCATGAACATGATTGTGAGTCGTAAAATGTCAGAACCATATTTTTTTACGATGTCGTCGGGATTGATTACGTTGCCTTTAGATTTTGACATCTTTTCAACTTGGCCAGTTTTTTCACAATATTTGAGAATCATGCCTTGATTGAAAAGTTTTTTGAATGGCTCATTAAATGGGAGGTGCCCTAAATCAGCGAGAACTTTAACGTAAAACCGTGCGTAAAGAAGATGAAGAATTGCATGTTCAATTCCGCCAACATAAAGATCGACGGGAAGCCAGTAAGAAATGTCTTCCATGCTCCATGCGGTGTCTTTGAGTTGTGGATTTGGGTAGCGCAGGAAGTACCAACATGATCCCGCCCATTGAGGCATCGTGTTGGTTTCTCGTTTTGCGGGTCCGCCACAGTGAGGGCACGTGGTATTAACCCATTCTTCAATTGACGCTAAGGGTGATTCTCCAGTTCCGGTTGGTTCATATTTTTCCACTTCTGGCAGAAGTACCGGAAGCTGATCTTCAGGAACGGGGACGATACCACATTTTTTGCAATGAATAAGGGGTATAGGTTCTCCCCAATAACGTTGACGGGAGAAAATCCAATCGCGTAGTTTATATTGAATTTCTCTTTTTCCAATTTTATTTGCTTCGATATAATCGCAGATTTTTTCAATGCCGCCTGTTTTTGCATTTAAGCCAGAAATAAAGTCACTGTTAATTAAGGTTCCATCTCCGATGTACGCTTCTGTGAGGTTTCCATCAGCATCTTTTTTTGCATCTGGACCGTCAATGACTTGAACGATAGGAAGATTAAATTTTTTTGCAAATTCAAAGTCACGTTCATCGTGCGCCGGAACTGCCATAATCATGCCTGTTCCATAATCAGGGAGAATGTAACTTGCGATGTAAACAGGGATTTTTCGATTTGTGATTGGGCATGTTGCATATGCGCCGGTGAAGACGCCTGTTTTTTCTTTATCAAGTTGGCGATCAAAAGAAGATATTGTTTGAACTTTTTCTCGATATATGCGAACAGCTTCAAATTGTTCTGGTGTTACAATATCAAGAACTTGTTTGAGCTCAGGTGCGAGTACCAAGTATGTTGCACCAAAAATGGTATCAGGTCGTGTGGTAAAAACAGGGAGTGCGATCTCTCGGTCATGATGGTCTTTTGTTTTGAAAATAATTTTGCAGCCGCAACTTTTACCGATCCAGTTGCGTTGCATCTGTTTAACTTTTTCTGGCCAGTTGAGTTCATCTAATCCTTCAAGAAGCTTTTCAGCGTAATCGGTAATTTTAAGCATCCATTGAGGAATTTGTTTTTGAACAACTTGTGTGCCACAGCGTTCGCATGCTCCATTAATAACTTCTTCATTTGCGAGACCGGTTTTGCATGATGGACACCAGTTGATTGGCATATTGCTTCGATACGCTAATCCTGCTTTATACATTTGAATAAATATCCACTGGGTCCATTTATAATAGTCAGGATCGGTTGTATTAATTTCTTTGGTCCAGTCGTAAAGTGCGCCAATTTCTTTGAGCTGGCGTTTGAAATTTGCAATGTTTCGATCGGTACTTATTTTAGGATGGATGCCTTCTTTTATTGCTGCGTTTTCTGCAGGGAGCCCGAATGCGTCCCAGCCCATTGGGTGAAGAACGTTATATCCTTCAAGCCACTTTATTCGCGCATATAAGTCTGAGAGAACATAACTTTTCCAATGTCCCATATGAAGTCCTGCTCCTGAGGGGTATGGAAACATGTCGAGACAGTAATATTTTTTAGATTCGGCTGACGGCTTTTTTGTTTGAGTAAGTGGTTTTTCTTCCCAGCGGTCTTGCCATTTTTTTTCTATTTTGTGTGGATTGTAACTCATTTATATCCTTAAAAATTGTAACACTCCATGATTGTTAGAACTTTTTTTTGCTTTTTGATTGAGTATTGAGCATATCGAAAGGTGAAGCAATTTTACCAAGCTAAGTATAGCACGGTTGAACCAATTGCTGTAGCCAGGGTTAGAGTTTTTATAGGTTTGAAGTTCCAGAATTTATAAGCAAGGTTGCAGGCGGTTACCATCATGACAATTGGATAAATGATACTCGCAACTGGTCCGATTGAAAGGCGAAGCGCAGTTGAAAGGCCCATGGTAGATGGAAAGTAGCTTGCAACATGAACGATGATAAGTGATGTTGTATAACTAATTTTGCTCTGGAAAATATTTTTTTGAATGTATTCACTTACCACAACCATTAAGGCAATTGCTGTTGAGAAGCATGCCATTAAAACTGCAACGGCCATAAACATGAGGCCCCATGGTCCTAAAATGCGAAGAGATATTTCTCTGAGAAGTTCTCCTTCATTGCCGCAAATTAATCCATAACTGTGTTTATTGCCAATCCATGCGAGGCCCATATAAATAAGGCCAAGAATGCCACTTCCAACTAAGCCGCCATAAAGAGCTGCAAGAAGTGTTGATTTATTATCAAGTTGTTCGGTTCGGTTCTCTTTGAGAAGGTTGATAACGATTGAGCCAAAAAATATTGTTCCTAAGAGGTCGAAGGTGACAAACCCGTATTTGCTTTCTCGCCAAAAAATTTCCCATATCGAAGAATCTGTTGGAATAATTGATCCTGATTTAAAGATTCCAAATCCGATGATGGTGGTAAGTGCAACGATGAGTATGGGGCTAATAAATTTTCCAAGTAAGCCTATTACTTTGCTTTCCTTGAATGTTGCA
>CAYUHH010000093.1:0-3981 GCA_964444435.1 uncultured Pseudomonadota bacterium
GGATGCTCCATATCAGCCAGGAAAACGTAATTTTAATTGGATAAAATTAAAGCGATTAGAAGAAGGCCATCTTCTTGATACCATTGATGGTGTGATTTTAGGATATTATTATGGCCGAGGCAAACGATCACAATTTGGAATTGGAGCTATTTTAGTGGGGCTTTACAATAAACGTTGTGATTGTTTTCAGACTGTTGCAAAAGTTGGAACCGGTTTTTCTGATAATGAATTGCGCGAATTAAAAAAATGTTGTGATAAGCTTGCAATAGCAACGCAATTTTCACAAGTTGAATGTTCGAAAGATTTGTGGCCAGATATATGGGTTAGGCCGGAAATTGTTGTTGAATTGACTGCTGATGAAATTACAAAGTCGCCCGTTCATACCGCATCAGGTTTTGCTCTAAGATTTCCTCGTTTCATGCGCTATCGTAGTGACAAAAATCAATATGAAACGACGTCTGTTCAAGAGTTAGAAAGTCTTTTTAAACAGCAACGAAAAAAGTAAAAATAAAAAAAAGTGAGTTTTAATTTTTCTTTTTTGTTTTTGAATCTTCAAAGGCGTGTGGTAACAGTTCTGAAGCTTTATATGTTTTATAGTTTCCTTCAGTATCAGCAACAATAACAGGTGCATCATTACAGAGTTCGTAGAGAACTTGACGGCATGAGCCACAGGGTGTTGCTCCATTACTTGTAACGGTTGCAACGGCTTTAAATTTACGATGGCCATCAAAGAGTGCTTTTAAAAGAGCCATTCGTTCACCGCAACAGATAAGGTTAAAGGAGCCTCCTTTAACATTTGCGCCTGTAATAATCTGATCATCATCCGTAAGAACTGCTGCGCCAACTTTGTAAGAAGAGTATGGAATATAGGCTTTTTCGCGCGCTTGATGGGCGGCATCGATGAGTTTTTTGATTGTTTCTTGCGATAAATTCATTTCTTGTCCCTTTATATATTAAAAATTGACTTGGGACTTACTAATTATACCAGAATTATTATATTTGTCTTGATTGCCTGTTTGACGCGGTATAGCAATGCTTTTTAAATTTTATACGAAAATTTAAATTGTCGCTTATCCTCAGTAATCAACCGTACCTTGACTAAAGCAGATTGTATCAAGGGGTCCCAGCAACCGTGCTGGACCCGGCAAACATCCTGTTTGATCAGCAAGCAAGCTGCTTGACCGCGTAGCCATAAGATTTTTGCTATGCAAAAAATCCTATACAGCAATTCCTGCGCTTCAAAGTTAAATTTAGTTTGTTAATTTATGGTAATGCGCAGGAAGCAAAAAGGGTCTATGTAAAAATTATAAATACCTTGGAGCTTGCAAGCAGCTTGAGCCTCAGGCGAATATTTATTTCTTTTCTGTAAACTCAAAAACTCATTCAAAATACTCGGTGGTCAAGCAGTATGTTTATGGCAAAGGTTATAAAAAAACTTTGCTTCTTGTAGTGGATTTTCTGCTTGGATAATTGAATGTCCGACAACAATTCCATCTGGCTTGAGATCAATAATCTTTTTTATATTAGTACGATTAATTTTTGCGCCAATAAAGATAGGAAGTTTTGTGTTTCCTCGGACGAGGTCCCATTCGTCAAGGAAGGAGAATGAATCGCCTTCGTCATGGGGTTTATGCATGAGAATAGCATCTCCGCCAAAGCCTTGTGCTTCCATCGCTGTTTGGCCTGGTGCATTTGCATCAATGAGGTCCACCATCACTTTGACTTTATAACGTTCAGCCGCCCGTGCAACCGTGTATAGAACGTTTTTATTAGTGCCTCCCATGACGGTAATCCAATCGGCACCTGCTTTAGCCATGATCTTGGTAATTTCTTCACCCCGATCAATGATTTTAGTATCTGCAACAAGTGCTTTATCTGGAAATTGTTCTCTAAAAGCTTCGATGGCTTGTATGCCATTTTGATAAAGCATTAAAGATCCAACTTCAAATTGATCACAATATTTATGAACTTTTTTTGCTATAGAAAGAGCCTGTTCAAGGTCAGTCATATCAAATGAAATCTGTAATTTCATATAGATCCTTTTTTTTGGCAAATATTAGTATATCATTATTTAAAATATTTTGAAAAATGGTGCGGTTATGTTGTGAGCATGTATTGACGTGCAAGTTTATCTGCTTTTGTTTGAACTCGTACTGGTGCAAAGAATTGTTTGATGTTAAGTATAAACAGGGCGTTATTTATACGGCTCAGCGTTCTTTTTGCATAAATGGGCGGCAAAACAAGGTTTGGATATTTAGTTGTTGGAGTTATTCCGAGTGGAACATAAATGTTTTTTGGTTTTGCGATAATAACAATTGATTGAATGGGCACAATATTTTTATTTGGTTGGTTTATCTGAAGAACTTTCCAATAAGGTAATTTTGTTTCAGGATCTTTATGTTTTTTCACTTGAAAGAATGCTGCTTCATCAGGTTGCTTAATGATCCACTGTTTAATGGTGTTTGAAAGAAGGAATGTTGGTTTTATTTCTGGGGTAACAATAAATACAAAATCTTCTTTTTGAGTTTTTCTTGGAAATGTAAGGAGTCCGAGGTCGTTTGATCGCGCAAGGTTCCCATTGTAAATGCCGTATACATTATTGATGACGGGTTGATAAAATGCAGATTTCATCATTTGTTTTGGTAGGAAATCATGGGAGAATTGTAGCGACGTGTTTTTTTGAATTTCATCAGGATATTCTTTGACAAACATGTTTATTGTGTAATGGGCGGCAATTTTTTCTTTTTGTGCACTTGCATGTGAGAAAAGTATGAAAAAGGTGCAACTTAAAAATATTAGATTTCTCATTGTTACTTCCTTTTTTTATCTAAATTTTTCTTATTGCTATACTATCATTGAAGTAAACAAAAAAGCTATAGTTGAGGAATTGAAATGCCAAGAGTACCGATGAAAAGTATTTGGCGAGTTTTTGCAAAAAAATATAATTTGTCCGATTATCAAGTAGCGCAATTTGAGCGTTATATGCAAGAGCTTAAAGAATGGAATGACAAGATAGATCTTACAACCATAACGACAGACCAATCAATTATTGATCTTCATTTTGATGATTCGATGCAGATTTCCAAATTTATTGATATTTCTCAGAAGTCAGCATGTGCGGACATTGGTTCCGGTGGAGGTTTTCCCGGAATTCCTCTCCATATTTTATATCCTCAAACTTCTTTTTATTTAATTGAAGTTAAGCGTAAAAGAATTGAATTTTTAGAGCATTTAATCGATGTTTTAAAATTAGAAAACGTAATGGTGTTTACGGTTGATTGGCGTACGTTTTTGCGCAAAACGGAGTTTGCCATTGATCTATTTTGTGCACGTGCATCATTAGAAATGGATGAGCTTGTTCGGATGTTTAAGCCATCATGTATTTATAATGATTCATCTTTAGCATATTGGGCATCGCGTTGCTGGGAGCCTGATGCTAAGATTGAACCACTTGTAAAAGAAGATTGGGAATATCATGTTGGTGGTCGTAAACGGCGTATTATTTTAATGAAAAAATAGATAGTACGGTTGCTCTTTACGGATCTTTATGGTTTTCTTGTTATCGTGTTTTTCTGCCAAGAAGGAGTTTTTTGATGCGCAAAAATGTATTAGCAAGTTATTTTGAAGGAATTTTAAGTCAAAGAGATGGTGAAAGCTATAAAAATATTTTGCGCTATTTTGCTCCTGAATTTATAACCGCATTAGTTTTTTATTCTGCACTTTATTTGTTGGATGCACGATTTGTTTCAGCCTTAAAATCAACGAGTCGATATGCTGTACTTGGATTCAGTAATAATTTTTTACACTTTGTGATCAAGACAGGTGAGGCAATGGCGGTGAGTATCACCGTTTTATGTGGTAAATATAATGGCGCTGGTCTTTATAAAAAGGTGGGAAAATCATTTGTGGATGCTTTTTGGGTAATTGTCGTTGTTGGGATTGTTTTTTCTGTAGCTTTATATGTTGGTGCCTATTATATTT
>CAYUHH010000094.1:0-3950 GCA_964444435.1 uncultured Pseudomonadota bacterium
GAATCATCAAGCTGAACCTCTTTTAAATCAGGCACAAAATCTAACCGCCAATCAAAAGACTTCCTATTAGTAAGAGGGACATAAAAAAGTAAATAAGCTACTGGAGAAACGTTATAATTTCTTTTTTTTAAAATCCAAGAATAAAATTCAACTTGCTTCTGATATTCTGGGTAAATTTTACCACTAGTAGAAGATTTGTAATCAACTATAATTAGCTCTTTTTTATCACTCAACCATATATCATCAACACCTCCATAAACTAACCAATTTTCCCAACCATTGTAAAATTGAACTCCGCCTATATTAAACCTATCATTGGGTGTCCAGGCAACTCTCCAGCCATTCAACTTTTCATGCCTAAGAGGCCTAAGTGCAATACTTTTTTCCATTATCGGGTGCTTTGTTTTAAGTTCGCGATATTGATCAAATTCTTTTTTCAATAAACAATCCGCAACTTTCTCAAGACCAAAAGCCTCACGATCAAAGTTGTTCAATTTAACACCAAGTTTTTTGGCATTATAAAAACACCTTTTACACCTTAAAAACAACTTAATATCTGACCAACTGAATCTTCTATACTCAGGAATTTTAAATACTGCTTGCTCTTCCTCTTCCGAGGTCATTCCAAGAAACAGCTTTTCAAACTTTCTTCTATCTTGTTTTTTTTTGTATTTTTTACCATTATGATCAGTAAATTCAAACTCTATAACATCAGAAGTAGCATCATAAGGTTTGGAAATTTCTTTATGCTTTCTCTTTGGACCAAACAATTCTGCCTCTATAGCACAATTGGAACAAGCCAAACCTAACAAGCCTTCATACAAGCAACGGCGGAAAAAAAATGCACTCGGAGAATCCTTTTTAGGAAAAATACCAAATTCATTCACTGGCAACGGAAAGCAAGACTTAAAATATTGTCCTGATTCCTTGTGAAAAAGAACTGATGTTATTAAAAGCCCCCCATCCTCCTGACTTTCAAAGTGCTCCTCGACAGAAAGACCATGTTTACTCAGAATTCTATTATTTCTTTCAGTTAAAGCAACATAGTCAGCTCGTGCATCACTATTCGTTAAAACAATACCACTAAGACCATCCTGCGCAGCAGCAATTTGAGCCTTTGTTATTTCTCGCAGATCAGGCGAATGGCAATCTTTTGGAATTCTCATAAATATTCTTTTTCACCTTTCAACATTGTCATGGGCAGTCGTTTTTTTATCTGATTCTTGTAATCGCTGAAAAAAGGATCCGCTCAAACAGAACCTAACAAAAGGAGCAATCAAGCTTAGCCTTTTTTTATGTAGTTCTTTTTTAAGCATGTTTTGCAAGAATGAACACGCCTAGCGTCCATATTTGCAGAAAAACTAAGACTTGCGATAACGAGTAATAATAAAATCTTTTTCATAAGTGATCCTTAGTGATCCTTAATTATTTTGAAAGAGGTAAGTAGTTAGTTTCGAATGAACAAAGCCATAATCACCTGAAATAGCCATAAAGTTGCACTAATAAAAAGTAGGAATACTCCTATTAATGCTTTCTCAGTAAAAGCGCCTAACTTCCTTTGTCGGCCTGATCGTGTTAAAGGAACACCAATTGACCGAGAAATTTTTGCCTTGAATGCTGAGATGCCAAGGAAACGTCTCCAGGAAAATCCACCTTTATTCATTTGATTCCTGAGTTAATTGATCATCAAAAATATTTTGACGTATTTCACATACAATTTGCTTTTGATCATCAGATAACTCATTATAAATTTTTTCTATAGAACTTTCGCTAATCTGAAAAACAAGAATTGAAAAACTTTTCTTCGCTAATAACGCTTCATCTTTTTCTTTTGCATTCAACGAGGTGTCTTTTTCTATAGTACAATCGAATGATTTCTCCCATTCTGTAATTAAAGATATAGTTGATTTAGCAATTTCTCTGTGATGGTCTTTTAGTTTTCTATATTGCTTTATGTTATAAACAACAGAATAGGCTAATAAGCATAAAATTATGGTTACTGTTTGCGTTGATATTTTCATAGTATAACTCCATAGGACTTTAGATTCTATTATAGCTTTCAAATTCGAGGTATCGATTTAATTCAGCTTTGGTTAGAGAGGGTTTCATTCGAGACGCCTCCGCTGCTAATAAAGCCATGTTAATTAAAGTATTATTTTGCAAAGCTTTTAAGGCTGCATTATTGGTTATTAACTTCAAATCAGAAGAAATTAGCCCATCGGTTAGTCTGGCTAGATTTTCGAAATCAATGTCATCACTTATAGGTCTTTCTTCTAAAAGAAGACGGAATAATTCGCATCTCGCATTTGCATCTGGTAGAGGTATAAAAATCCGTTTATCTATTCTTCCAGAGCGTAAAATCGCTGGATCAATTCGTTCAGGAAAATTTGTTGCGCCTATAACTTAGACTTTCTTTTTTATACAACTTTCCATATGCATCAAAAATTCGCTGATTTCTGATTCTTTATATTGATCAGAAGAAGATAGCTTATCTCTTCTTGGCATTAACCCTGAAATTTCATCTATAAAAATAATACACGGTGCAATCTGTTCAGCTTGCTTAAAGGCTTGTGTGATATTTTTTGAGGTTGCATGGATGTAAGGACTACCAACGGTTCCCTCGCTTATTTCGATAAGTTCGGCTCTAAGAGCCTCGGCTATCTTTTTTGCTATAAATGTTTTACCGCACCCAGGAGGACCGAAGAAAAGAATGCCGCTGGACGGAGTAACTCCGTATTTCTCATAGGTCTCCCAATTAAAGAAAGGTAGAATAACATCTCTCGTAAGAATATCCTTTAGCGTTGCCATTCCAGCAATAGCGTCCAAGCCCCTTCTTTGAATAATGTTCTTAAGCTTCTCTGAAATATCACCATCTCTATGGTCAGTGTATCTTTTTCCGGCAATTTTTATTTTTCCTATAAAGAAAACTTCATGAGAAATATCACGACTTTTCAATTTTTTCGCAATTTCATCTTCATGAAACAAATAAAGGTACTCTCCTGAATCAAGTATATATACTTCAACAAATTGTTGTTTTTCAATTCTTTTAATAATTTTTACCCCGTCTGGCAAAGTCCATCCAGGTGGAAATGATGGTTTAACAAGATTTATCATTTTCGCTCCTCCTAATTAGTGTAATAAGATGAACGGGTTCGATAAGTCTTTTTTGGCGACGACTTTGTTTTTGATTTATCAAAATTGCATCCTAATGCCAAAGTAACAATAATGATGCAAGATAATATCCATTTCCACATCTTTCCTAGCAAAAATTCAGCATGTCGACGATAATTAATGTTGGCAGCTGTGGAGCAGGCAAGCAGCATAATTCCTGCTTTTGTCCACTCATCTTCTTGTTTATTGACTATTACTTCTATTATTTCACGATGAGTTATGTTATCATCAGATAAAGAGGAAAGCTCACAGTTTTCTAAGCAATCTGACATATTAGATATTGCTTTTGACAGTTCAGTTTTATCATTTGAAGGATCTTTAAAGTTCAATATACAGATTTGATTAGTTGATATTTTTGCTGCTAACCCAAAAGCAAGGATTGCTTCTTCGTGGTTTTGGCTATTTAAAAAGCCATCTATAGCAAGAATCTCTATGCCGAATTTTTTTTCCTCGAAAAGTTCATTCCCTTTTTCCATTAACTCCTTGCAAAAGTTAATAAGGAGTATGACTCTAATTGGATTAGGAGATGACTCATCACCGTTTTTTACTAATTCCGTGTCCCATTTAAGATATTCACTTTCAGCTTCTTCAAACTCTTTGTTTGTAACTAGATCTTTAATTTTGTCGAAGCGTGGAAAAATCTCATCCCATATTTGATTGTTTTTGAATGTTTTTTTAGTTTGACCAAATAAGTCAACAAGACTGACAGAGTTTATTTTAATTTTGTTAAGGTTTTCAATCATTAAAAATCCATTTGTGGGATTTGGATAAATATTAAA
>CAYUHH010000095.1:0-1816 GCA_964444435.1 uncultured Pseudomonadota bacterium
TCACACACACCAAAAATAAATCCATTTAAATAAGCTCTTTTTGAATTTATAAAAATTTTACGGTATGATGCATGCATCAATTTAAAGGAGCATAAATGAACAAAAAAATATTTTTTAAACTTTTATCGTTACTATTTTTCTCATCTATATGCGCAAGTGATGTTACCTACAACTTCAGTGGCGGCCGCTTTGGCGACAATCTTATTGCCTATTTACATACAGACTGGGTCGCACAAGAAAAAGGACTTAACTTTAAATACAGGCCTTTTCCCTTTGCAGATCAACTTCGATTACATTACAAAAAAAATAAATTCGACGAACAAAAACAATATGACAAAGTAATTCTTGCAAATGACACCACCATCTTTGAAAAAAATAAAAACTATCTCTACGTACTTCCTCATTTTCCTGAGAGTAGATTTGAATACGAACAATATCGAGGCCTCTATCCATTTTTTGCTTCTGTAGATTGGGATAATCCAAAATTTTTAAAAGAAGTGCGAAATCTTATTCTTCCCGTACACAACATCAACCTATTAAAACTACCTCATGATAAAATCTGCGTAGCCCTTCACATTCGCAAAGGAGGCGGTTACGATCCTCCCGCATTAGTCGACGAAGGCTATTATCCACAAGAAGGTACAAAAACGCCATATGACATGGTTTTCCCTCTCAAATTCCCACCAGACAGTTTCTTCATTGAACAATTACACCAAGTTTCAAAATCATTCAAACATAAACCTCTTTATGTCTACATTTTTACCGACTACAAAAATCCAAAACGGTTAGCTGATAAATACGCAAAAGAATTAAATCTACCTAATATCACCTTCGATTATCGAAGAGAAGATAATCATCACAATGCCAACGTTTTGGAAGATTTCTTTTCACTTGCACAATTTAATGTGCTCATTCGAGGCGAATCCAGCTTCTCAATTGTTGCGTCACTTCTCACCAAAAACCAACTCGTTATTTATGCAACCGGCATAAACTATAATCCACAAGGCGAATGGAAAAAAAATATTCCAGAAGTGCTCCAATACAAAGAAGTAAATTATAAATTCAATACGCAATGGGGCCGCAAACCTATCAAAGTAACCTCCTATAAGTGGAAAAAAAACAAATAGATGTAGGGAGGTTGCTCGCCCAACCTCCTACGACCAAGGGCGCCAACTTGCAGTTGGATTGCTCAATACGCTCATATATGAGCCCGCGCCTTCCGATTTCATCTTCCGGCTTAAACTCATAACTCGCTCATAGGAAACAATTTAAAAAAGTCAAAACGCCCTATTTCACACCTATTCCTCACTGCGCTCGTCCTGACCATTTCGACTTGCTCATGACTAAAGGCTGCGCTCACTCCTCACTGCGCTCGTCCTGAGCTTGTCGAAGAATGTCGAGTCTTGCATGATTCAATGTGCTCACCACAAGCGCGAAAGAATGATGTAGAACTTCCTGCGCCGTGTGACACATTATCTAAATAAAATTTTATATTGGTAAGCGCAGGAATGACACTTAATAATTATGGCGTGCCATAATTATTAGTTCACGGGGTCAAACTCTTTGCTTGTCAATCCAACTGAAAGTTGGCCAATCGAACTGGAAGTTCGTAACTTTCACTAGTGAAAATAGATAAATTATTTAAACTAAAGATAAACAATAATAAAAAGTGTTAAAGTTTGCATTTTATTTTTTAACTGGAATCTTATAAGCGCAGAGAGATATGAAGATGAATAGTTTAAGCTACTCAGATAACATAACTTTAAGATTTATAAGACCCGAGAAAACTTTTATGGTTTTCTGGGCCCCAAAAATC
>CAYUHH010000095.1:1826-3941 GCA_964444435.1 uncultured Pseudomonadota bacterium
AGTTCGTAACTTTCACTAGTGAAAATAGATAAATTATTTAAAAAAAAAACAAAAAATAATAAAAGGTTTTAGATTATGAATATAATTGAACAGATAAAAAACGCATTAAGTTCATTTTTAATTACTACATTCAATATTACTGAAAATGATTTACAATCTCTTGATACAACACTTAATACTGATGAACAACGGCAACAATTTGGCGACTTAAGTACTAATGCAGCACTTATTTTGAGCAAAAAAATTGGCAAAAATCCTCGCGAAATTGCACAACAAATTATAGATAATTTTTCGAATCTACTTATCGCAAAAAATGAAATTGCAGGACCAGGATTTGTTAATCTTACGTTAACGCCAGAAGCCTACATTCAACTTCTTCAGGAGATCACGAAACAACAAAATGTATTTTTTAAACCGGAAAATCTCCAAGAAAAAAACTTTAACATTGAATTTGTCAGTGCAAATCCAACTGGCCCACTCCACTTTGGCCATGGACGAGGCGGAATTATTGGCGACGTCCTGGGAAACATTGCCCAATTTATTGGACACCATGTAACAAAAGAATTTTACATTAATGATGCTGGTTCCCAAATTAAAAAACTCGGCACCTCATTTAAAATTCGCTGCCAACAAGAACTGGACCAAAAAGTTGCACTTCCCGAAGATGGATATCAAGGTAGCTACCTTGTCGAATTAGCGCAAGAAGCAGTCAAAGAATTTGGCGAATCAATACTAGAAGAACCTGACACATTTTTTGCTGATTACGCAAAAGAAAAATTGCTCGCAAAACTTCAAAATACATTAAAAGCTTATGGCATTACTTTTAATGTCTGGTTCTCTGAAAAAAAATTACATGATGAAAACAAAATTGCAGAA
Source organism: uncultured Pseudomonadota bacterium (assembly GCA_964444435.1). Taxonomy (GTDB): domain Bacteria; phylum Babelota; class Babeliae; order Babelales; family UBA12409; genus UBA12409. Next base: position 2,703 of record CAYUHH010000095.1, read on the forward strand.
GCGCTCGCAACATTAGAAAAATCAGGCAAAGTTTACAAAAAGGATGATGCGCTTTGGTTCAAATCAACAGAATTTGGCGATGATAAAGACCGTGTTTTACGCAAACAAGATGGAAACTGGACCTATGTCGCAGCTGATATTGCATACATGCTTAACAAGGCACAACGTCATGCTGATCAAATGATCATGATTCTTGGCCAAGATCATCATGGCTATGTTGATCGTTTGCATGGATTACACCAAGCTCTTGGTTTAGAAAATGCGCCACTTGATGTCATTTTATATCAACTTGTTAGCCTCAAAGAAAAAGGGCAAGAACTTCGCATGTCCAAACGAGCCGGACGAATGGTAACACTTCAAGACATTATCAATACGGTTGGCATTGATGTCGCACGATTCTTCTATTTAAACCGGAAAGCGGATGCCCAACTTGACTTTGATATCGATCTCGCACTCAAAAAAACTGAAGAAAATCCTGTTTATTATCTGCAATATGCCTTTGTTCGTCTCAATAGCATCTTGAAAAATGCAACAACTCATCCTGAGCTCCAAAATGTTACGACCGATGATGCACAATATCTCACATCAAAAGAACAATTATTACTCAAAAAAATTGTTGCGCTCAAAGATTTGCTTTTTAATATCACAAAAACATATCAAACCCATCAGTTAACCTATTATGCACTTGAACTTGCACAACTTTTCCACAGCTATTACAGCAAAAATAAGGTTATTGATCTTGAGCATCCACAACGAAGCCGAGCCCGGTTACTTCTTATTGAACAACTCAAAATGACGCTCAATCTCGTGCTCCAACTACTGGGTATCAGCAAACCTGAATCCATGTAACCAGCACCCTGCTGGACCCGGCCAACTTTCAGTTGTATCGTGTAGCAAGATAATTATGACGTGCGTCATAATTATTGAGATCATTCCCGTGCATTACATATTAAAATTTATTCTTTATGTAATACATAATACGGCACAGGAAACAAAAAAGACTCTTTTTTGGGAATAATCGGGTATTGAAAAAGAAATAAATATTCGCCTGAGGCTTGATTTTCTCGTAAATTCCAGGGTATTTATAATTTTTACATGAAGCCTTTTTGCTTCCTGCGCTATTACGATAAATTAACAAATTACATGTAACTTTTAAGCGCAGGAATTGCTCTATAAGATTTTTGCATAGCAAAAGTCTTATGGCTACGCGGTCAAGCAGCATGCTTGCCGGATCCAGCA
>CAYUHH010000096.1:0-3920 GCA_964444435.1 uncultured Pseudomonadota bacterium
AAAAAAGTTTTTTTGTTTTTCGTGGATTGTAATTCCCGTTGTTACGCCAGCTTTATCATGTTGGGTGGTGATTTCAGTTATATTTTTGAGCTGTGGAACAGTTTTAGTTATTTTCTTTTTAAATACAGAGAGTGGGTATTCTTTATTCCATGAATAAATTTTTAAATTTTTACAGAAGGTACATGCATAAGAACGAGCAAGATAGGGCGCTTCTTTAAAATTAATTGAATTTGAGATGTCTGCTGGAACAATTCCTCCACAACATGAGTCAAACATGGCAAGGATGGGTTTTTTTTTGAAAGAAATGATGATGCCCTCAGTTTCTTTCACCGCATCTTTTATTGTTTGACATGAATGTGTTCCAAAATAAGTTTGATGAGCATTTGTTGGTTTTAAATGGTATTTTTGTTTTTTTCGACGTGCTTGTTGTAATTGATAAATGGCATAAGTTCGACAAGTAATGGCAAAGACTTTGTATGTTTCACAAGGCCAGCCGGGCCATCCCTCAGTTCGTAAAACGGATGCAACGTAGTCTTCAAGTGACAACTTGTTAATAATTTCCACAAACTTGTTTGTTACGTGAATATAAAATGTTCCAAGATAGTTATTTTGATCAAATGAAATATGTCCGTCTACCGGTTGAATGCGAATGATGGAACTTTTATTTTTTCGGTTTTTGATGATGAGTTGCTTTTGGAGTTGAATTAATGTGATTTGTGATGGGAAAAGATATTTTTTTTTGGGTTCGTGGGCATTCGTAAGAATGAGTCCATTTTTACTTGAAAAGGTATACGTGTGTTTTTTTTCAAGCGGAACGGTTTGCAATAATATCTTTATATTAAGGGAGGGTGTTCCTTGTAGGCTGCATATAAAAAAAAGAAGAATAAGAATATTATATGGTAATACGGTATTCATCCAAGACCTTGCGATAGTGATCTGGAATAGGGCTTTTTGTATCGATTCCCTGATTTGCTAATGCATCAGCCTCTTTATTTTTTGCGCGTAATACATGTGTGAATTGAATGGGAAGATTATTTGTGAGTAAATAAGCACAATGAAAAAGATGTTGAAGCGCAGGGTTTTTTACGCGGTACTGTCCTGTAAGTTGTCTAACTAAAAGTTCCGAATCACTAAAAACGTAAAGAGGTTTATCTTTTTTAAGCGATTTCCATGTGATAAGACCAAGAACCAGTGCCAAATATTCAGCTTGATTATTCGTTTTGTTTCCCAAAAAGTAGCCATGCGTAAGAACAAGTTTGTCGTCCAATTTAACGACAATCCCTGCACCTGCGGGACCTGGATTATTTCGTGACGCACCGTCTATATGGAGCGTATAACCGAGTTGACTGCTTTTTAGGGGTTCTTGAATAAATGAAAGTTGATTATTCACGGTCCTCAGTTTGTTTTTTTAACGGTTCTTCTTCTATTTCATCGGGAAGATAGATGAATCGGTAGCATGAACTACATTGAAGTAATTTTTTGCGCTTTAAATCAAGAAGACTTTGAGGTGGGAGTTGTGCAAAACATCCGCCACAGCTTCCATATTCTACACGAACAATGGGATTGTCTGTTTGAGTTCTCATCATATTGTATTTTGAGATCCACTCATCGGGAACTTTTGTTTCCTTCTTTTTGCGTTCAGCATAGAGTTTTTCTAACTCTGTATTGAGTTCCTGTATTTGAGCAGCTTCTTTTTCTTGTTGCGTCGAAAGTTCAGATTTTTTCAAAAAAAACTTTGTTTCTTCTTCCTCAAAAGATTTCTGAGCGGCTTCTAACTCTTTCCAGCATTGGACGAGTTTTTTCTCATGATCATATTGAGATTTTTTCAAAAAATTTATTTCTTTTTTTAATGTTTCATAAATTTTTTGAGAATCAGTTTCTTCAAGCAGTTTCTTTTTCTCTTTTTCTTTCTCGTCGAGTTCTTTCATCATGAGCTCATACTCATGAACAGCTTTCTTTGCTTTTTGTACCAATTGAGTAGCTTCTTGATGATGATTAATCAAGAGAGCTTCATCTTGTTTTAATTGGTCAATAAGATTTTGGCTGTTCTGGAGAACGTGCTCTTTTTTTATGATTTCACGATCGAATTCAATGAGATGTATGAGAGATTGCAGTGGATGATTTTCCATAAACATCGCCCTTATTTTTTGATCAACGATGTACTTTTATTCCTTTACAGAACCGAGCGATTTTTGTAAGCGCTTGGTTTTGTTTAGTGGTGGGCCCACCAGGACTTGAACCTGGGACCTTTCGGTTATGAGCCGACTGCTCTGACCAACTGAGCTATGGGCCCAGACACTTAATACTAGCTTAAAGCACTTTTGTGTGTTCGTAAAGCGCTTATTCGCGTGTTCCGTACTTAATGAGGAAATCTTTTATTCGTACACTATAAGCCCATTCATTGTCATACCAGCCAAATATTTTTGCGATGGGTCCAGAGCATTGTGTAAGAAGGCCATCAATAACTACTGAGTGTGGGTTGCCTGCATAATCTGATGAAACGAGCGGTTCTTGGGTGATATCAAGGATTTCATTGAGATTGTTGTGGGCTGCGTGAGAGAAGAATTCATTAATTTTATCAGATGAAGTTTCTTTATTAAGTACAACGACAAGATCAATAAGAGAAACTTTGTCGACGGGGATGCGCACTGCATTGCCTATGATTTTGCCTTGCAAGGATGGAATGATTTTTCCAATGACTTTTGTGGCGCCTGTTGTGGAAGGGATCATATTAACTGCAGCCGCACGCGTGAGTCTAATTTTTGTATCATTTACGTCAAGAAGAACTTGTGAGTTTGTGTATGAATGAATTGTTGTAAGGGATGCATGTGCAATGCCAATATTTTCTTCTAAAACGGCAAGTGTTGGTGCAAGCGCATTGGTCGTACAACTTCCAAGAGAAATAATTTTATCGGTATTTTTGTACACTTCTTCATTGACGCCCATAACGATTGAACAGTCTTCGTTTTGTGCAGGGGCGGAGATGATAACTTTTTTTGTTCCTGCGGCTAGATGCTTTTCTGCTCCCTCACGTTTGGTGAAATGTCCCGTTGCTTCAATGACCCAATCAATATCAAGGTTTTTCCACGGAAGTTTTGTAGGATCGAGTTCTGTAAAAATTTTTATGGGGTGGTTATTGATAGTAAGTATATTGTTTTCAAAGGAAACATTTCCGTTAAAGGGCCCCATAATGGTGTCGTGTTTGACCCAATATGGGAGAAATTCAGGATTGGCGGGGCCAATATTGATAGCTTTTAATTTTATTTTTTTTTCAGCATGGGGATCGGTGATAAGTGAGCGTAAAAAGTTTCTTCCGATACGTCCAAATCCGTTGAGAGCAATACGAATCATATAAATTCCTTTTACCAGTTTTTAAGATCATTAATAATTGTTACTTCTTTTTCTTCTTCAAGAGAGGGAAGTTCAAGAATAATTCTTGCTTGTTTGAGCTGCGGATGCACCATAAAAGAGTGCAAAATGTTTTTGCCGATTTTGCCTTTTCCGGGAATACTGTGAACGTCTAAATTTGAACCACATTCCTTTTGGGTGTCGTTTAAGTGAATCAGTTTTATTTTTTTAAGTGGGATGATTTTTTTAAGTTCGTGTAAAAATTTCTCAGGTTCTCGAAGGTCATAGCCAAATAGGTGAGCATGCGCAGTATCAAGACAAATTCCGATACGGTTTTTTTGTTCGATGTGATCGACAATATATTTTAATTCCTCAAAGCTTCCGCCAAGAGATCGTTTTGCATGAGCAACATTTTCAAGAAGAATGGTAATACGGTCAGTGTTTGCGCACGCATGATTAATTCGTTGTGCAATGCGTAAAAGACCGTCGGTTCTTTTTTGATGGCGGCTTATTGCTCCGGGATGAATGACAAGATAATCAAATTGAAGTTTTTCGGCAATAATAAGTTCGCG
>CAYUHH010000097.1:0-3902 GCA_964444435.1 uncultured Pseudomonadota bacterium
GTTCGTGGTTGTGCAATGCCACGGGATATTGAAACGGTTTTCAGTTTATCCAAGATAAAATTTAGTTTTGGAGTTGGTGATGATGGTAGCGCTTTTATAGCGATTGGAGGGTCTTTTTTCGTAGAAGATTTATAGTGTTTGAATACTGCTTCTTCTGCTGCATCTAAAAAATAATGTGGAAAATCTATAATTTTTTGCCAATAACTTTTTCCTTTTAATGTTCCACTACTTTTTGCATTAAATATATCGCGGACAGCAAAGGTATAAAGAGATTTTTTATCACAGGAGGATGGGTTTATGGCTTTTACGAACCAAACTTCAGTGTGATGTGTCATTTGTTCTTGATTATACCAGCTACATTCAAAGGAAAAGTTTTCTCCCGCTGGAACATTGAGTGTAAACTCTGATTGCGAGGGTGGATGGGGTCCCAGAAGTGTTCCGGGAAGGGGGGAGCTAGAAGCGGGGGGAAACAAAAGCTTTATGCCTTTTTCAAAATAAACCTTTATCATGACGGGCCATTTGCCATCTATGGGATAAATATCATGAACAAATAAGATGCTAATGAGTGAGGGGTGGGGTTTTTCCATGCTATTAAGCAAAGGAAATAAAAAAAGAAACACCAAAAGATATTTCATAAGGGGATTCATCCTTTTTTTCTTTAAAAATTTTATTATAAAGGTCTTCGTTTTGATGAGCTAGCCTTTGATTGACAAATAGATAAAAGCCCTTTTTTCTGCTATCTTTTAGTTATAGGGTGATTTTTATGAAAATAGCAATGTTAATTTCCGGTGGCGTTGATAGTTCCGTTGCTCTCATGAGATTGGTTGAGCAGGGGCACGACGTTGTCGCGTTTTATCTTAAAATTTGGTTAGAAGATGAGCTTTCTCATTTGGGTTCATGTCCATGGAAAGAGGATCTTGATTATGTTAAGGCGGTTTGTGCCAAGGTTCACGTTTCGTTAGAGATTGTTTCTTTGCAAAATGCTTATTGGGACGATGTTGTTGCCTATACAATTGAACAAATTAAAAAGGGTCGAACTCCAAATCCTGACATTATGTGTAATCAAAAAGTTAAGTTTGGGGCTTTTTTAAAACAATATGGCAATCGATTTGATAAGGTTGCAACAGGTCATTATGCACGGATTGTAGAGTTAGATGGAAAGGTGTCGCTTGCAATGGCTCCTGATCCGATTAAAGATCAAACATATTTTCTTTCACAGTTAAGTGATGAACAACTTAAGAAAGCACTGTTTCCAATTGGCGACTTATCGAAAAAAGAGGTTCGTGAATTGGCGCATGCTTATGATCTGCCCAATAAAGATCGTAAGGATAGCCAAGGGATTTGTTTTTTAGGAAAGATTAAATTTCCTGACTTTATTCGTTTTCATGTGGGGGAACAAGAAGGTGCTTTAATCGAATATGAAACGGGTAAGATTGTTGGTAAGCATAAAGGTTTTTGGTTTTATACCATTGGTCAGCGTCAAGGTATTGGATTGTCGGGTGGTCCTTGGTATGTGGTTGCAAAAGATCCTGAAGATAATAAAGTTTTTATTTCGCGGCAGTATTATGAAAACAAAGAGCGAAATAAGATTGTTATTGGGAAAATAAATTGGCTTGGCGAAAAATCAGCAACCAATCAATTTAAGGTTAAATTACGTCATGGTCCTGATATGATTTCGGCAACATTGACAGAGACTCAAGATGGAGGCATCATAACGTTGTCAAAAAATGATCAAGGAATTGCAGCGGGGCAGTATGTTGTTTTATATGAAAATGATATCTGTCGTGGGTCTGCAGAAATTTTAAAAGGGATATAAAGTGAGTTTGATTCCGCCTTTACGTATTACGTGGCCGACTGCATTAACATTTCTTCGTTTTCTTTTGATTCCATTTATTATTTTTTCATTGATTTATCAATATTGGGGATGGTCGTTAGTTCTTTTTGCGAGTGCAAGTGGAACAGATTTCCTCGATGGTTTTTGTGCTCGTCGTTTTCATTTAACAACAAAATTAGGTGCTTTTCTGGATGGATTTGCAGATAAAGTGTTGATGCTTTCATTGTTGGCAACATTTCTCTTTGTTCCAACTCCGTTTCCGTTGTGGTTTGTTTACTTTTTATTGCTCAAGGAGTTTGCGGTATTAGTTGCAGCGGCGTTCTTATTGCAATGTAATTATATGATTGTTATTGCACCATTGTTATTGGGGAAAGTAACCATGGCCGCTGAGATGGTCCTTTTCTTATGGATGATGATGTGTGCTCAGTATGCATTGCCTTTTTCGATGTGGTTAGTTTATGGCGTTACGGCGCTTGTTCTCTTAACATTGATAAGTTATCTTTTTATGGTGATTCGTTTGCAACGAAAGCATCAATTATGAAAACGTTTTTCTTTGTTTTGTTTTTAACTCTTTCTCTTTTTTCGAATGAATTTGTTGTCAAAAGAAGTGAGAGCTCATCAAATGAAACACGTGCAACATTACGTGAAAAGATCGCGTGTTGCGCCGGTGGCTTATTAGATAACACGTGTCTTTGTATTCGAAGAGAAATAAAAAAAGTTTCATGGAATAAAAATAAAGATTGTTGCGGCCGTATTGATATTGTTGTTGATTTGCAGCAGGAATTTTTATCAATGATTCGTGATATTTTCGATCAACAGAAGTGTTGGAAACGTGTTGCACGAAGCGAGTTGTATAAATTGAATGAATTTTTGACAGAATTGAATGAAGTTTTTCTTGATGAACATAATGTAAGTTGGTGGAAAGAAAAGCATAATTCTCTTAAAAAGATGATTCCTCAATCATAATTTCTTTGGTATTCTAAATATAAAGATTCAAAAAAATTTTTAAGTATAAAGGGCATGACTATGGCAGGTTTTAATCGCATTATTATGATGGGCAATTTAACACGTGATCCTGAACTACGACAACTTCCATCGGGAAATTCCGTTTGTCGTTTAGGAATAGCTGCAAATCGTTCATATAAAAATAAACAAACTGGAGATATGGTAGAAGAAGTTTGTTTTGTTGACGTTGATGTATGGGGTGCTCAAGCAGAAAGTTGTAATCAATATTTGTCAAAAGGACGCCCTGTTTTAGTTGAAGGTCGTTTGAAGTTAGATTCATGGCAAGACAAAGAGGGCAATAATCGCAGTAAACATTCAATTGTTGCTGATCGTGTGGTCTTTATGCCATCGGCAATGCAATCAGATGATGCATTTGCCAACAATACGCAAAATCGTTCGAAAGAGGAAGTAAATCTTTTGAAAGAAGTTGAAGAAAAAGCTTCCCGAGCATATCAAAAAAAAGCTCAAGCAGAACGTAAGCAATCAACAAAGACGGATGAAGATGATCTTGTTCCAAATAAAGGTGAGCTTAATCTTAAAGATGAACCTCCTTTCCAAGATGACTTACCGTTTTAATTTCGGTTATTAAAGTCTAAAAAACGAGCGCCTCATAAACGGCGCTCGTTTTTTTAGATAAATTAAGAGCAAGCGCATGTTTTCTTTGGGCGATGATTTGTGATGTCTTTGTGAAGCAAGAATCACGGAGGATGAGCGGATTAGGATGAACTTATTGGGCCGAATTGATGAGTTGAAAGTTTGCTAGTAACCGTTTGTCTTGATTGATTTCGAGAGTTTTTCTCGAAGAATTGTGCCGAGGAGTGAAGTAAAGAAAATTAGATGTTTACTAATTTTCAGATAAGCTTTTAAATCATACGATTGCATATAACAAAGCGAGGAGATGTAATGAGGCTTAGTTTTTTAATTTGGTTATTTTCAGTTTTTTCTTTTTCATTGCTTTTGGCGAATTCTCATTGTGAATGTGGGCAAACTTATTTTTCAAATCGAAGTCAGGATTCCTATCAGTATCTTTACATGACGTTAAATGCACCACATCGATTTATTT
>CAYUHH010000098.1:0-3845 GCA_964444435.1 uncultured Pseudomonadota bacterium
AATGGTTGCTTGCGATTGTAATGGTAAAAAGTTTTTATATTATTGGCGGTTTAATTGCTGTTTTAATTATTAATGCATGGGTTAAAATTGCGTTTAGTGCAGCGATTATGAAGCGAGTAATGGGCATTTTACATCGAAAGTATATGAGCTTTAGTGAAAGTTTTGATTTTGGAAAAGCTTTAAGTAGAAAATTGTTCTTTTGGAGCATCGCTTTTATTGTGGTCATTCTCATTATTTTGGGGTTAGGTTTTTATTTTCCTCAAGTTCGTCAATATTATCTTGTATATGTTTTATTGATGGCGTGGTTTATTGGGTCACTTTTTGTGTTGCCTGTTTTAATTAAACGCAATTTGTCTCTTGGCAAAGCAATTCAACGTTCATTTTTATTAGCATGGAAAAATATTGTGGAGATTATTTCCGCGATTATTGCTCTCATTTTTTATATGCTGTTGATTGGATTTATTGTTGGCATGGTTGGTTATGGAATAACCTGGTTTGTGTGTTATTTATTTAATATTCCATCTGCGATTGGGCTGACACATCCGTTTATTCTTCTTATTGTTGTACCAACAATTTTTTTGGGTTGGTTTTTTTCAACGGTTGTTATGGCGCTTCCTGCGACACTGTATCATGTTATTGTTGATGGTTTAGGTAAATAAATACGAGGAAAATTATGACAAAGTTTATTGATGGTTATTTGTTTGCAAAGCAAGCAATATCATTTGCATGGAATAATAAACGATTATGGTGGTATCAGGTTGTATCGATGCTGATGCTTCCTTTATTCGCATATGTAATAAGTTTTATTGGAAAAAAAGTAAATGTAGAACAGTTGTCTTCTTCTTTTGCATATGGGTTAAAAATAGTTCCACTTTTTATAGAATCTTTTATTTCTATATTATTTGTTGCAGCATTAGTTAATCGTTTTTATGCGTTGTCTAGTAATAAAAGAATGAATTTTTTTCAAAGTTTTGAGTTTGCTCATCATGTTCTTTTGCGGCTTATTGCTTGGGGCTTTGTTTTAGCTTTAGCGGTTATTTTTAAGTCTATTCTTGGTGTTAAATCTGGCGTTGCTTTTAACTATGATCTTGTATCAGGGTTTCCATTTGCGTTTAACTTCTTTCAGTTTTTAATATGGAGTGCAAGCTGGTTTATATTTTGGGCGTGGAGTTTAGTGGTATTTTTCTTTGTCCCTGTTTTAATAAGAAAAAATAAATCATTTTTTCTAACCTTGAAAGAATCTTTGTTTTTTTTATGGAAAAACTTGTGGGTAACAATTGTTGCAATTATTTTTTATAGTTTGTTTTTTGTACTTCTCTTTATTCTTTTGGCAGCGATTGTATTCTTTATTACTTGGATTGTTGTATTAATATTTTCAATCCCATTTGGATCTGGTTGGCTTATTCCTTTTGGTGTTATTTTTATTGTTCCATTGATTTTAGTTGGGTTGTTTTTTGGAACAGTTTCAATTGTTCTACCGGCTTTAATTTATGCAAAACGTTAAAGTTTGTTGAAGTACTAAAAGCCTGTGTTTTTACACAGGCTTTTTTTCCCAACTTTGATAAACTTAATATGTAATTATTGGAATTAAGATGAGAGATATGCATGAAAAGTTTTTGAAAAAAACAATTGAAATTGCATTACAATCAATTGAGTGCGGAGGCGGTCCATTTGGAGTTTTAATTGTAAAAAATAATGAAGTTATTTCAACTGGTGCGAATCAAGTTGTAAAGAGATTGGATCCTACTGCCCATGCAGAAATAGTTGCCATTCGCAATGTCTGCAAACAACTTCAGGGTTATCAGCTTGATGGTTGTACTCTCTATACCAGTTGTGAGCCATGTTCTATGTGTTTAGGGGCAATATATTGGGCTCGATTGGATGAAGTTTTCTATGCGTTAACGGGGGAAGATGCCGCGCGTGTAGGGTTTGATGATAAGTTTATTTATGATGAGCTTTCAAGAGAAACTCATCAGCGTTCCTTAAAGATGGGGCATTTTAAAGATTTGGATGCAGAAAAAATTTTTAAAAAATGGCAAGATAAATTAGATAAAAAGATGTATTAAAGATTATGGAAATAGACATTCGTTTTACTATTGGGTTAGTTGTTTTTGATTTGCAACGTGGCAAGTACTTAATTTTACGTCGAAATCCTGAAAGATATCGTGGATGGGGACTTATTAAAGGAGGTATAAACTCCGAAGAGACACCACAGCAGGCGTGTGTGCGTGAAACATTAGAAGAAATAGGAATCTCTTTAGATGAAAAAACGCTCAGAGATTTAGAGCATCGCAGTGCTTATTACGACAATACTCATAGCAAGGTGGTCATGGTAGAGTGGTTTGTCGTTGAGTGTGAAAAATTAAGTAATTTAAAATTGGAAGACGCTGAATGGGTTGATCATCGATGGGCAACCTATGAAGAAGCTCTTTATGAACTTGTATGGCAAACACAACAGAGAGCGTTAAGAATAGCGCAGATGCTTTTAACTCAAAATGAAAAAGCTCTTGAAGCAGAGGATGGTGAATAGTAAGTAGTTTATTTCGTAGCAAATTGTTCTAATACTTGGACTGCATCATGTGGATGTGCATAGTGAAATGTTATATCGAGTTGCGGCTTTGTTTTAAAGAATTTTTCAAATTCTTTACCATTTGCTTTTTGGTCATCAAAGAAGAACCATGGTTTATCAAGTTGTTCAGGATATTTATCTTTTACAAGATTATAACAATGTTGATAGATAGACATTCCTGGTTTTCCACCAAAACCATCACATGAGAAAACAGCACTATCTGTGTACTGCATAAGTTTTGTTTTAAACCGTTCTTTTAATAATGGAACGCCATCTTTTGCCCAGTTTGAAAGAATAATACATACATTTTTTTTATTACCATTTTCATCAACTTCCGTGGCATATTTTGCAAGTGTCTTAAGAAGAGGCGCTTCTTTTTGAACGTGTATAAAAGTTTGTGGGTTGAAAGCGATTTCGAGCATATTCAAAAAGATTCGTTTTTGATTTTCAGTAAAAATTTTATCCCCTTTTTTTTCGAGCATGGCATCACAGAGTCTTTTTGTTGTTGAATAGGTGAAATATCCTAACATAGTATCGCGCAGAAGAGGGGGCAACGGTGTAATATTGTCATCTGAGTACATTTCATAGTCAACGTGGCATTCTGTTGGAAGTTTATATTCTATGGCATAAAGACCTCTGAAGAAAATATCGACTAAATGTTGTCTGAAGTTTCCGTTGTGAGGAATTGAATATCCCATCAATTTTTGAAATGGATTATAAAAGAATAACAGTTCCTGTGCGATGTTTCGGGGTCCAATGATGAGCAGTGATTGTTTTTTATCTACATCAAGTAATGTTCCATTCAAATCATAAAAATGGACATCTGCGTGAAGTGTCGAAATCATACATAAAATAAGGAATGATTTTCCCAAAAATCTTCTCATTTTTTTTCCTCCAAAAATCAAGCAAAAGCCCCTTTACTAGGGGCTTTTTTAATGTCTTATATAGGATAGCAAAAATGAGAAAAAAGTCAATGAAAAGCATGTTTTTGAATGAGTTGCTTTGTGCATCAAAGAAGCCTTGGCTAATTTTTAATCGTTTACAGGAATAATTCCTCGAAGCTTGCTGCGTTGTCATTATATTCGCTCATTTCCTTCGACAGGTTCAGGATGAGCGCGCTCGTGGTGACCCTTCGGCAAGCTCAGGATGTAGCAAGCTTCGAGGTACTTAATTCTTTATGACCTGAATACCCCATGGTTTTTAAACCTGGGGATGAAAGGGCATCATATGCGTGAGCAAAGCAAATGCGAATGCAGTTGCGAAGCGAGGTTTGCTT
>CAYUHH010000099.1:0-3844 GCA_964444435.1 uncultured Pseudomonadota bacterium
AACTCATTTTGTTTGAAATGTCAAGTCTAATCGTAACTTTCAGTTAATGCGTAACCCCTGTACTACAAAACTTCCAATTGTTAAGAGCAAAGCAATCGTATCCCTTCTCACTCCACATCCTTTTTTAAAATAAATTATATATTAATCGAGAAAATGCATACGTAATTTAAATGGCTTTCTCGTAAAAAACAATGTCACAAAGATAAAGGCAATTAGTGGCAAAGTCCAGAGCCAAAAGCCAACCTTATTAATTAAGAAGATAAGAAGCCATCCGGAAAAATGGTTTTCCACAAATCTATAAAATGAAGTATATATCCAATAAAAAACTGGCAAAACTATAATCAACTGCAATAAAAAACGATAGATAAATTGAATGAAATATCGCATATAAATCTTAAAATTATATTTCTTATGTAAACAATAAACTAATAGAACCGCTTGTAATAAACCTGCAAGCGTCGTTGCTAATGCAATACCGACAGTTCCAAAACTCTTCATCAACAAAACATTCGCGATGAAATTAAACGTTGCCGCAATCCCAGAAGTATACATCGGTATTTTCGTATCATGCATAGAATAATAGATATTTAATAAAATTTTATTTATTGAAAAGAAAAAGAGGCCCATTAGAAACGCCACTAAAATATAGCTCGCCTCAGGAATACGCGCTGCCGGAAATTTATCAGATAAAAAGAGAGTAATAAATATTTTGCGAGACAATACCGTCATCATTAACGCAGCAGGAATCGTTACCCAAAATACAAGTTTCGCAGATTCTAATAAATAAAAGCCTAAACGTTTAGGAGCATATAAAACTACCCGACTAAAATGAGGCAATAAAATTGATGAAAAAGCAACAGCAAACACACCTAACGGTATTCCCATCAAACGAGCACCATAATAAAGAAGCGTATAAGAACCCTTACTTAAAAAGGATGCAACGGTTGAATCAAGAAATAAATTAACTTCAACAATACTCATTCCAATCATTGAAGGAATAAACTTTTTTATTAATTTTTTAAAGTTTCTCCATCCAATTTTATTAATAGAACCAAAAGAAAAATGATACTTAAAATAAACAAAAAGATGCACCAAAAAAGATGCCGCACTTCCTGCGACAATAAAACCACACAAATACATTAAAGAAACATGAAACCACTTACAAACTAAAAGACCCGCTATAAAAAACAAATTTAAAATAATTGGCGCACATGCAGGAACAAGAAAGTGATGCATCGCTTGAAGCGCACCACTCAATAAGGCACTACTTGAAATAAATAAAATAAACGAAACTAATACCCGTAAAAAAGGAACCGCATACGAAATTTGTTCATGAGAAAAACCCCAAGCAATAAGTTTTATTGTTACATATGGCTGCCAGAAAATAAGCAAACATAATGCAAACAACACTCCTTCAAAAACCAAAAAGGAAAGCGTCATCAAGTCATTGATACTTTTACATCCATCTTTTTTCAAAAGGCTTACCACTGTCGGAACAAAAGCACCAGTCAATGCCCCTTCGGCAAATATTTTTCGCAACGAGTTAGGAATTTTAAATGCCGCAATAAAAGCATCTGAAACGAGGCCCACGCCAATAATGCGCGCCTGTAAAATCTCACGCACCAACCCCAACATTCGACTTAAAAAAGTTGGCGCTCCAAACTCAATCGTCTTCCTTATAATAGAACGTCTCACAGAACTCATGATACTCTTTACTTTTTGCTTGATTCAAACAATTTTCCCTGCTTCAACGTCAGCTGAATATTCATTCTATTTACCACTGACGTATCATGAGAACTGACAATTAATCCCATGCCCCACTCTTTTCCTTTTTCAAGCAAATTAATGATAACCTCTGCACTCTCCACGTCAAGATTTCCAGTTGGTTCATCAGCTAATAAAAATTGAGGTTTATTAAATAACGCTCGCAAAATTGCAATACGCTGCTGCTGCCCACCTGACAAAGACAAGGGATGCTGGTCAGCCTTATCTTCCAAGTCCACCAAACGCAATAACGCACGCGCTTGCATATATGCCTCTTTATAATTTTGTTCAGCAATAAGACCTTTTAACATGACATTTTCAGCAACCGATAACTCTTTAATCAAATATGGGTCTTGAAAGACTAACCCTATAGTTTTATTCAAAAATGCATCTTTATCTTGTATCGGTAAAGAATCTAACGATTGGCTATTATAAAGCACATCTCCAGATGTAGGCTTATCTATGCCTGCTAAAATATGCATTAATGTAGATTTTCCCGTTCCAGAAACACCTGAAATTGCATACGAAAAATTTGAATCAAATAAATAGGTTACACCCTTAAGAACTTCATTCGTTGCTTGCCCAGATGTATAGACCTTTGTAATATCCTCTAACTTTAATTGATACACAACAACCTCGCGTTAAAGTTTATATCATGATAACGCTCAAAAGTGTTTTTGTAAAAAGTTTTTCAAAGAAAAACAGCGTAATTTTTACGCAACAGCGATAAATTATAATCTTCTAGACAAAATAAAACATCACGATAATGTTCTACAACAACAAGAGGCGTTGCTATTCAAAAATATCAAAATAAAAAATTAAGAATATTCAAGACAATTTTTACCATCCCCCCCCAATAATTGTTAGATTTAACTCACCAACAAATTTAACGACTCACACAAAAATTATTTCTGAAAAAATGAATAAATCCATGCCTTACTTTTTTGCAAAAGACTTTGATGATAGCTACAAACTCTTTCTTCTTTTTTTAAGTGCCTCGCAATCTCAAACAATTGATCGGGCAACAAGTAACCACGTGCTAGTCTTTTACCATCATCTCCCATCCCCTCCAAATGTCGCGCAGCCGCTTCAACACATTTATAACAATCACAAGCGACGGCCGCTACTAAATCTGCCAACTGCTCTTCTGCCTCTTCCCGCAAAGATAATACCCCATCAATATCTCGCAATTTATGAACAGCCTCATGATGCAAGCAATAACGTAATGCACCAACTTTATCATAATCCTTAAGCATATCGTTCAAAAAAGGCGTAATATAATTTTTTTTGGTTTCAGTACAATAAGAAGCAAGAGCGCTCAAGGCTGAAAAGACATTGTCTTCTATTAAAATATCGGCACATAGATCTTGAGAAACTCCAACATTTCTTTGAGCCTCATCCCACAATCCTTGAGTTAACGCAGACGGACAAACTTTCGATTCAGAATCTTCAACATAAAACTCCATTGAACAACAATTTACGAAAAGTGACAGTAAAAAAAACTTAATTCTCTTCATTCAGCTCTCTATTAATTTATTTTTCGTAAAAAAGAAACACAAAACGTCAGCAATACTCACTGAAAAAGACAAGCATACCGTATGAGGCCCCTGATGATATTTACAAAGTTCACCGTTTTCCTTCAATTCTAATATTTTTTCATCTAAATCTTTAGGAGCTAAATACCCTTCTTCAGACCTTTTTTCAAACATTTCAGTCAATTCTTTACATGACGGCTTTCGCCCGCATTTATTGTAAAAACGATTCATATAAAAAAAAGACAATGTATAGCGAAACCCCTCTAAACATTGATAACAAAATAACCTTGAAAGAGCGCGCCACTCAGCCGCCACTTCTTCACCAAATCTGCCTAGACTTAACTTACGTGTTATAAAATAAAATTTATGGGCAGCTTCATGCCCTAAGACAAAGCGAAAAGCTCCCAGCGGAACGTGTTTAAGCAATGGCAAAATCCACCCTGCAATAGACCTTATGCGTAATAAGATCTGCTATTCAAATTAAAAAATGTTTGTTATAAAAATAGCCGAATCCCAATCTATAAAAAAAGGAAACGGCTATGAAA
>CAYUHH010000100.1:0-3820 GCA_964444435.1 uncultured Pseudomonadota bacterium
AGATTTAATAGTGAAATACAAATTAAAAGATAAATTTTTATATTTTTATCCCACATTTACAAATTCAACTAAAGAATTTTCTCGTACTTTATCTTGATATTTTTTAATAAGATCTAGCCAGTATTTAATATAGAGTTTATTGAAGTTATAATTTTTATTGATCATTTCATGATATTTTTTTTCGAGAAATTCTTGGGTAGTATCTTCCCATTTATTAATAATTAAGACGGGTAAATTCTCATAAAGGGGGTCAAGCACGGAGCTTTTTACGATAGGGATACATGCCATGTATAGTGCTTCCCATGTGCGGTGACAATCTGGACCTTTTCCTTCTGGTGAAGCAGTGAATTTTGAATGTGCAAGATCTTCCAGGTAGTTGTAGAAACTTTTTGTGGGACTTATTTGGCAAAAACTTAAGCCTGATAAATATTTAATGACAGGCTCACGTACTTCAGGATTGGTAATAGGATTAATATTTCCATAAAGCAATTGGCTTTTTATTAAATTTTTTTTGATTTTATGTTGCAAATCTTTTACTTGTAGATGAATTTTATTATTATTTCTTAGGCATCGCAATGGTATGCCAATCGGTAAGTTAATAAGTCGTTCATGTTGTATTTGGCTATTTTGTGTAAACCAATAAGCAAGTTGTTGATCATCAAGGTATTTGCGGTAATTTTCTGTGACTGAGTCATCACCATTATGGGTAACTAAAATATATTTAGCTGTAATCCGAGGGTGAAAGAATTTAAAGAATGGTTCAAGATAAAATAAATTAACAAAAATAGTATCTCCATCTTGAACGGCTTGTGGATTAAAAGTAATTGCTTGTGCAAAGTTTACAGCGGTGGTTGCTATGGCCGGAAATGGTGGATCGAATATAAATTTGCAAAAGCTTCTGAAATCATCGCCGCTGATAAATGGTGCAGCAACTGGTCGGGAGGAATCTCCTGGATGTGGAAAAATAGGTTGTATAAAGAGTAGAAAAATTAAGAGTTTTTTCATTAATAGAATCCTTTTTTATTTTTTATTTCAAAAGTATACGTTAGATAGATTTTCTTGCAAAAAAAGAACTCTTCTCACAAAGTAAGAAGAGTTCTTTTTTTTAGTTTGTTACTTACTATTGTGGTTGTTGGCCAAAGAACAGTAAGAGTTCACGTTTTGCGTTTTCAAGGGAGTCTGAACCGTGAACAGCATTTTTTCCAATTTCAGTACCAAAATCTTTACGAACGGTTCCCGCTTCTGCTTTTGTAGGATCGGTAGCACCCATAAGTTTGCGCCATTCATCAACTGCGCCTTCTTTACGAAGTGCAATCACAATAAGTGGTCCTGACGTAATGAATTCTACTAATTCATTAAAGAAAGGTTTTTCTTTATGGATGTCATAGAAGTTTTCAGCATGTTCTTTTTTAAGAATGCCTTTTTCCATGCGATCGATAATGAAACCATTTTCTTCAATCATTTTTATGATGTTGCCCGTATTTCCTGCGGCAACAGCATCTGGCTTAATTAAGGCTAACGTTTGTTCGATCATATTAAACCTTATTCGTTTTCTTGTTGTTCTAATTTTTCCCACGCGAGTTGTAACTGTGTCTTGCCTTTAGATGCATTTGAAGTTATTGTTTGTTTTCTGCGAGGGGCTTGACGAGTTGGTTCAACTTTTTGTTTGCGCGGAGTTAAGCTGAGTGAAAGATCAACTTTTCTTTCATCTTTGTTGATGTTTGTAATTCTAAGTTGATGCTTTGATCCGATAGAAAGTTCTTCGCCTTCTTTAGTAAATTTAGCGTTATTTTTTGTAACTAATTCACTGTTATGGATAAGGCCTTCAAGTCCATCATTGATTTTTACAAATGCACCAATGTTAACGAATTTTGAGATTTCACCTTCAATAATGTCGCCAACTTTATGAGCTTTGAAAAATTTATCAAGAGGATCATCGCTTAACTGCTTGACACCTAATGAAACTTTTTTACTATCTTCATCGATTCCCAAAATGATAGCTTCGATATCGTTGCCTTTTTTGTAGTACATATTTGGATGATCGATATGTTCTGTCCATGAAAGATCTGATACGTGGGCGAGCCCATCAACACCAGGTTTTAATTGAATGAAGATTCCAAAATCAGTGATATTGGTAATTGGACCTTTAATTTGTTGGCCGACTTTGAACTTTTCTTTTACCGATTTCCATGGATCATCCTTCATCTGTTTAACGCTGAGGGACATTCTTCTGTTTTCTTTATCCAAGGAAACAATTAATGCTTCAATGTCTTCGCCAACCTTAAAGAGATCATTAAGATTTTCTACGCGATCAACCCATGAAATTTCTGAGATATGAACAAGGCCTTCAACGCCATCTTTAACTTCAACAAAAAGACCATAATCAGTAATGCTTGAAATTCTTCCCTTGATAGTTGAGCTGACTTGAACCGATGGATCAATAGATGACCACGGATTGCTGCTCATTTGTTTCATGCCAAGGGAAATTTTGCTGTTGTCTTTATCGATTGAAAGAATTTTAACCGCAATAGTATCACCAATTTTTACTAATTCACTTGGGTGCGAAATGCGTCCCCATGTCATATCAGTAATGTGGAGAAGCCCATCAACCCCGCCAATATCGATAAATACACCGTAGTTGGTAATATTTTTAACGATACCTTGAATGACTTGATCTTCTTTCAGAGTTTCCATTGCCTTACGTCGTGCATGTGCTCGTTGCTCTGATAGATATTTACGTCGAGAAATGATAACATTGCCACGTTTTTTATTAATTTTAATAATATCTGCCGTAATAGTTTGACCAATAAATTGATCAAAATCGGTGATTCTTTGCACGTCTACTTGCGATCCTGGCAAGAATGCCGGAATGCCGATATCAACGCTTAAGCCACCCTTAACTGTTTGAGTAACAATACCTTCAACAGGCTTGCCTTCTTCAAAGAGTTTTGTGATTCTTTCCCAAGCCTTGAGTGCTTTTGCTTTTTCATATGAGAGAGAAACTTCACCATCACAAGTTTCAAGTTCTGAGATGATGACATCGATTGCATCCCCGACACTTAAACTCTTAAGTTCATGGTCGGTGAATTCATAACGAGGAATGAGGCCATTAGATTTATATTGAATATCTAATAAAACACCATCCTTCATATTGATGATTGTACCTGAAACAAGCTGTCCTTCTCTAAGATGAGAACAGGTTTTTTCATATAATTCTGCCAATTCTTTTAATTGGTCTTCGTTGAAGCTTAATGCGCTTTCAACGGTAAGATTGACTTTGCCAAAATCACTTGGCTTAAGTAC
This sequence comes from uncultured Pseudomonadota bacterium, assembly GCA_964444435.1. Lineage (GTDB taxonomy): Bacteria > Babelota > Babeliae > Babelales > UBA12409 > UBA12409. The sequence goes on from CAYUHH010000100.1 coordinate 3,304, forward strand.
CTTTTTTGACATAAACGTAAAACTCCTTGAGGAAAGCTTAGATAAGCTATTCTTAACGTAGAATAGAATCGTTAAGAAGTTTAAAGGGTTACACTAACATTTCATACATCATACAGTATAGATTGCTTTGCCAGATAGTCAACTTTTTGTTTTTAAAAAGAGGTTTGTCTTGACCCTCATGCGCACTTAAAAAAAGAATAACCATCTCTGTTTTTATCGTAAACGATCAAATTCTAAGCAAGAATTGAATGTTTTTGCGCTCAAAGAGTTAGTATTTAGAGATCATTCCGTCATTTAAGATAAAAAACAACTTAACTTATTGCCATAAAAAGTGTATGCTTAGGCTAATAAACATAAGAAATAGAAGGGCTTTTATGATAAAATTATTTATTTGCTTAGGTGTATTCGGTGCCTTATCAGCTATGGACGTTCGTGAAGGACATAAAGGAAAACCGTGTTTTACTCATTTTCATGTACAAGATAGCATTCCAGAACAAAAAAAAGGGGTTTTTACAGT
>CAYUHH010000101.1:0-3814 GCA_964444435.1 uncultured Pseudomonadota bacterium
ACCGGTGACCTCATGAATGCCATTCATGCGCTCTACCAACTGAGCTATAGCCCCACGACACTTTTAGTTTAAAATCAACCACAAAAATGTAAAGTCACATTTATTTATCTGAACAATAATGCCCAAGGAGATCAACAACAGGTAAATATCCATTTTTATGCGCCAATGCAATAAGATTCTTTTTTTCTTTTTTGAAATGATCTGCAAATTTCTGTAACAACAACTCTGCCAACACATACACCTTTGCTAAATCTGATTTATAAACGGAAGATTTTAATAAAAGCGCAAGCATTGAATTATCAAAATCATCGCGAACCCGAGGGTTTGCCCCTTTCTCAAGAAAAAATTTTACAGCAGAAACTTGCCCAGCCTCAAGCGCGTGCATTAACGGGGTTTTATTGTCAGCACCACGAATATCAATAAAAACACCACGGCTTAACTGATCTCGAATCCCCGTAAGATCACCCTTGCAGGCAAAAAATGCAAGGCATTTATCAGCACAAGAAAAAGATAAATCTCTATCTTCACTAAAAGGGTTCCACTCCTTTACAAAATCGTCGTCACGACATGAAGTATCTACAGAACAAAAATACTCAGACCATTCAGATTCCATTGCATACGAAAAAGTAAAAAGAGAAAGAAACGCTAAAGACATATACTTTCGCACCACGTTACTTCCCCCTACTCTCTATTAATTCTGCAAGTATTTCATCCCCACTCTGACGCGCGGCATCACCAAGGGTCCTTTTCCTCTCATCAAAAAATGATGAATTATTTTCCAAAATTGCGCACGCAAGCAACAAGGCAACTCCTAAAATATCTTCATCAAACGGCTTATCAAGAAATCCCTGAAAAAGTGCCTGAGCTTGAGAAACATCACGAACACGAGCACCCTTCTTAAGCAAATAAGATGCTATCCCAAGGTGCCCCTTCCTAAATGCATGGTAAAGATCATCCTCACCCACATGCACATACCGATCTCCAAAGATACCTTTAACTCCGTCAATATCGCCATCTTCAATAAGCCCTGACAAGCGATCACCATCAAACGGATCGAGGATATTGCCACGATCCATTCCAGCTAAAGAAAAAAACAAACAAAAAAGTAGTTTAATTATTTTCATAAAATTTTTCACGAGCATTTATTCGCTGACTAAAGATTTGTCGGCACCTTCACCAACTAAATAATCACACACAGCCATATGCCCGTTTTTAAGCGCACAGCCCAAGGGAGACTCTCCAACATATTCCCCTGCAGATTCTTTACCAACACAATTCACATTCACACCAGCCGCTACAAGATATTTAGCAGTAGCAAGAGATCCTTGCGTTGCTGCAACCAATAGTCGCAACTCATTAAGCTCTCTCCACCCTTTTGCTGATCCATAATCCATCGCATGCAAAAAAGAAGCACTTATTGCCATTGCTAAACAAATTTTTTTAAACATATTATCAAATCCTTCTTGTTTAAATATTAAAAAGAGTAATTACAGATTAGTATTAAAACTAATTGATGCAAGTACTTTTTTTGCCCCTCGCAAAAAGTCTGCTAAATTAAAAATAAAAACAAGGAACTCTTATGTTTAAAAAATTCTGGATTCTTTTTTTATCAATTTTTTCGATCTGCGCAATTAAAATTGACTTGCACAACCTTGCCCCCGAAAAAGAAGGTGCGCGCGCATTCTCGCTCAAAATTACCCCCTCTGCAGATGAATATATTTATCACAACAAGGTCGATTTAACAACAAACAGTCCCGATGTCGTTATTCAAAATTGGGAAAATGACTGTCCTATTGTTGAAGAATTTGATACCAACTTCAAAAAAAACATCGAAATCATCAAAGAACAATGCATTATCAACGGAACACTTTTAATTAAAAAAGATGATCCACTCGCACAACTTACCGTAAGCTACATGACAAATAAGATGGATGCATCTGATTATAAAATCTTTCCGTTATCAAAACCATTTCAAGAGAATATAAAACAATCAGACAAACACATTCAAAAATCACCACAACTCAAAGAAGCTGAAGAACCAATTTCATGTCCCGCTCCTCATCAAAAAAAACAAGCTTTAAGTGATGTCATTCAAAGATGGATTACCTCAGCATCCTCATTGTGGTTACAACTGCTCCTTGTGTTTCTCCTCGGCATTCTCATGAGCCTCACACCTTGTGTTTATCCGATGATTCCGATTACCGTTGGAATACTTCATGCTCAAGCACACAAATCGATGTGGTATAATTTTGCACGTGCCATCGCGTACACCTTAGGAATCGCGTTCATGTTTTCTATTCTTGGATTAACCGCCGCTTTTACGGGAAGTTTATTCGGAAAATTAATGAACAATCCGCTCGTTATCATTGTTGTTGTTTTTATTTTACTCTATTTTGCACTCTCAATGTTTGGATTATATGAAATCAAAATGCCTTCTCTTATAAGCAAACAACAAACAGATGTTAAACCAACAGGTTCTATTTTATCAGCTTTTCTCTTTGGCTTTGCAAGCGGAACCGTTGCATCTCCATGTTTAACACCCGGTCTCGCGTTCCTACTTACCTTTGTTGCACACATGGGAAATAGACTCCTTGGATTTCTCGTTATGTTCTCATTTGGTATTGGAATGAGTGTTCCCCTTCTTTTAATTGGAACATTTTCCACATCAATTAAATTTATTCCCAAGACAGGAACCTGGATGTTAGAAGTAAAAAAAATATTTGGATTGCTGCTCATTGCGCTCTGCTTTTACTATCTCAGCAATATTTTATCCGTCACCTTTTTACTATGGATAAGTGCTTCAACACTATTGCTTCTCGGCATTTATGAAATATTAACGTTCTGTCGCCATCTCAGCCCATTTTCACAATATTTACGCTTATTCATCGCCATCACAGGATTTATGGGAAGTGGCACACTTTATTATCTTGCACTTCAACGCTTATTACACCCTGCACAAACACAACAACTGATTCAGTGGCAAACTAATTATCAAAATGCACTCAAACAAGCGAAAAATAAAAACACCATTGTTCTTGTTGACGTCGGTGCACCGTACTGCTCAATTTGTAAGGCAATCGATAAATGCATCTTTAACGACCCTCTGATTGCATCAATCATCAATCAAACTGTTCCTGTTAAAATTGATGCTGCAAATTCTCCCGAATATGGATCACTCGCCAAAAAATTCGAAATAATAGGAGTGCCAACTATCCTAGCCATCGATCCTGATAACGAAACTGTGCGCAGGCGATGGGGAGCAGAACTTTACACCATGACAAAACAAGAAGTCGGTTCATTATTCGGAGAACTTATTAAAGAAGAAAAAGAACAATAATGCAGAAGGTTGCTCACCCAACCTTCCCAGGACTTGGAACCACCGCTTCAAAAAAACTTTAATTAAATTGTCGTTTTAAAATTTATTCTTTGTGTAATACGTAATACGGCACAGCACGCAAAAAAAGATCTTTTTTTGAATAAGTTTACGAGCAAGCTCCAAGGTATTTATAATTTTTACATGAACCCTTTTTGCTTGCTGCGCATCACCATAAATTAACAAACTAAATTTAACTTTGAAGCACAGGAATTACTGTATAAGATTTTTGCGTTGCAAAAATCTTGATATCACGCGGTCAAGCAGCATGCTTGCCAATCCAACTGGAAGTTGGCCGATTAAACAGGACGTTTACAAAAAATAAGCCCCGGAATTCCGGGGCTCTTAACTTATTTTGGTTCACGATAGGGATCAGGTTCTTTACGCTCATCTAATCGTTTGCCTTTTTTCTTATTAATCTCTTTAAGTAATACATCAAAA
>CAYUHH010000102.1:0-3790 GCA_964444435.1 uncultured Pseudomonadota bacterium
CGTAATTTTTAATTGATCAGGAACAAGATTGGTAATTGCATTGGCATCTTCAAATGGCAATCCTAAAACGCGTGCAACATCTTTGAGAACGCCTTTAGCGGCCATTGTTCCGAAGGTAATAATGTTACAGACTTTTTCGTGACCATATTTGTCGCGACAATATTGAATAACCTTATCTCGACCTTCAATACAAAAGTCGATATCGATATCAGGCATCGATACACGCTCGGGATTCAGGAACCGTTCAAAAAGTAAATTATACTTAAGAGGATCGATGTTTGTTATTTTTAATGTCCATGCAACAAGTGCCCCTGCCGCTGAGCCTCGACCTGGTCCGACAGGAATATGATTGTTTTTTGCCCACTGAATAAAGTCACTTACAATTAAAAAATAGCCCACAAATCCCATTGTTTTAATGAGGTCCATTTCTATTTTTAGGCGATCTTGATACGTCTGATCTTTTTGCGGAATATGTCCTTGATCTTTGAGCTCTTGGTATCCTTGATGGCAAAGTTCTTCAAAATAAGATTCTTGTGTATGGTCTTTTGGGATATCGAAAACGGGGAAAAATAATTTTCCTGTTTCAAAATTAAAATCACATTGCTCAACAACTTTTTGAGTGTTCCATAAAACTTCTTCATGTTCTGGGAACGCTTGAAGCATTTCTTCGGTTGATCTGACCCATGGCTTGCATTTGCCAAATGTCATGCGGTTATCGTCATCAATTTTATGATGTGTTTGAATACAGAGCATTGTTTCATGGGCATCTCGGTAGTCTGGGGTCAGGTAGTGTGCATCAGTTGTACCGATGACATTAAGTCCAAATTCTTGTCCGAGTTCATAAAGTTTGTTATTGACGATGGTTTGTTCTTCTTGATCTTCCGGTTGAACTTCAAGAAAAAAGCGATCTTTGCCAAAGACGTTAATAAACCATTCAATTTTTTCTCTTGCTTGGGCGATTTGATCTTTAAGTATAAGTTGGGGAATATGTCCCCCTAGGCATGCAGTACTTGCGATAAGTCCCGCAGAATGTTTTTTAAGTATTTCGTAATCGATACGTGGTTTAAAATAAAATCCCTCATTAAATGAATAAGAAATCAATTTGCAGAGATTTTTATAACCTTCTTTATTTTGAACAATAAGAAGCTGATGATAATATTTGTTATTGGCATTTTTTACTTTTGCATCATCAGTAAAATAACTTTCAATTCCAAGAACTGGTTTGATTTCGTTTTTTTTGCATATGTCTAAAAATTTTACGGCACCAAAAATATTTCCATGGTCAGTCATTGCGACAGATTTCATGTCACACTCTTTAATGCGCTTGATAAGATTCTTTAAAGTGATTGCGCCATCAAGTAACGAATATTCGGTATGAAGATGAAGGTGCGTAAATTGTTTTTTTGTCATAATATACTAAGTATAAAAGATATTTCCAAAAAGGTTTACTCTTAATTTAATTGTTCCACCGTTTTAATTTGTGTTAAAGAAAAGAAAATAGAGCGTGAGGATAGTATGAATAAAAGTTTTTTAGCATTCATCAATATTTCATTAATTTTTGCAAGTAATGTAAGAATTGAAACAGATAGTCTTGGTTCGGTTAACGTTCCTTCTGATAAATATTATGGTGCTCAAACAGGGCGAGCGCTGGAGAATTTTAAGATTGGAGATGAGCTTTTTTCTTCTGAATTTATTCATGCGCTGGCGTTGGTCAAAAAGGCTGCTACACGAGTAAATTATCGGCATAAAGAACTTTCTCCTGATGTTGCATCTGCGATTGATCAAGCTGTTGATGAGGTTATGCAAGGAAAGTTTGATAATAACTTTCCCGTGGTGATTTGGCAAGGTGCCGGAACTCAGACAAATATGAATATGAACGAGGTGCTTTCAAATCGTGCTATTGAGATTTTAGGAGGGAAAATAGGGTCAAAAATCCCTGTTCATCCAAATGATCATGTTAATAAGGGCCAATCAACCAATGATGTGATTCCATCGGCTGGTCAAATTGCAGTTATACAGATGATTGTTCATGACTTATTTCCCTCTCTTAACCATCTCAAAGATGAGTTTCAAAAAAAAGCAGAAGAATTTAAAGATATTATTAAATTAGGGCGTACACATTTGCAGGATGCTGTTCCGCTAAGTTTGGGTCAGGAATTTGTTTGTTTTGCGTCTCAACTTGATCATGCCTTCTCATGTATTAAGTCTGCGCTTAAGCATTGCTATGAATTGCCAATTGGGGGGACCGCTATTGGTACCGGGCTTAATACCTTTGTGAATTATGACATTGAAGTTGTTGATGAAATAAAAAAAATTATAAAACTGCCCTTTGTTGTTTCGCCGTGTAAAGCGGAGGCGACATCGGCGCATGATTGTTTTGTTGAAGTTTCTGCTGCATTAAAAGTACTTGCTGTTTCATTTTCTAAAATTGTGAATGATATTCGATTACTTGCGAGTGGTCCTCGGTGTGGCATTGGTGAACTGGTTCTTCCAAAAAATGAACCGGGAAGTTCAATTATGCCGGGGAAAGTTAATCCATCGCAAGCAGATGCAGCAACGATGGTCTGTGCGCAGGTGGTTGGACATGATGTTGCCGTTTCATGGGTTGGTGCTCATGGTCATTTACAACTAAATGTATGTGGAACGTTGATGGCTTACAATGTCATGAAATCAATACGGTTGCTTTCAGATATGATGCGTTCTTTTGCGGATAAAGCAATTGTGGGAGTTCAAGCAAATCGTGAGAGAATTACATTGCATTTGAATAATTCATTAATGCTCGTAACTGCGGTAGTTCATATTATTGGATACGACAAGGCTGCGGAAGTGGCATTAAAGGCGTGGCGTGAAAACAAAACGTTACGTGAAGCCATTAGTGACCTTGGGTATATGACAGCTGAAGAATTTGATCAATCAATTAAGCCTGAAGAAATGATCTACCCTCACAACAAATTTCCAGTTTGATTGGCCAGTCGCTCATCCTGAGTGATTTTGCAAAGCAAAATTTTATCGAAGGACCTTGTTGGACCCGGCCAACTTTCATTTGGATCGTGTAGCAAGATGATTATGACGAGCGTCATAATCATTGAGAGCTATTTCTGTGCATAAATATTAAAATTTATTCTTATGTGTAGCATGCAATGCAGCAGGGGAAGCAAAAAAGACTTATTCAACTGAAGTTCAAGTTACAATTAAATTCTAGGGTACGTTTATAAAAAGTTTTTTTCCTATGACTTTCTTCAAGTAAACAATTTCAGAAAAGAATCAGCAATCTTTAGATGTTAAAATATTTCTTGATGTGATTTTGTTCAAGCCATGGGAGAATTGTATGAGGTTTAAGGAACTTTGTGCTATATCATCTAAATAAATAAAATGTTCACGCAGAAAAGTTGAGAGATGAGAAAGCTGTTGGGCTATACGATGTTTTGTATTTGTTCGCGACATTTTTCAAGTTCAACTTTGATGCTTATCGCGTGTGCGCTGATAGAGCTATCAGATGTTTTTGCTGCAATTGTATTTGCTTCACGGCCGAGTTCTTGAAGAACGAAATCAAGTTGACGACCTTTTTCTTGCTTTTTCTTTTTCAACAAGGCATCAAAGCTTTTGAGATGGGTGTTGAAACGAACAATTTCTTCATGAAGGTCGGCACGATCAAGTTCTTGATAGAGTTGCATGCGTTGTTGTTTTATAAATTCTGGGTCAAGATTTGAAAGTCCTTTGATCTTGGTGTTGATTCCTTCTTCTTTTTCTTTAAATATTGCTTTGAATGATTTCTTAATTTCAGTGATTT
>CAYUHH010000103.1:0-3756 GCA_964444435.1 uncultured Pseudomonadota bacterium
AAAAATTAGCAGATATTGGCGTCGATCTGTTTTCTGGATTTGAACAATGTGACTTTAAGCAGCTTAATGGAACTCATTTTATTGAAGGTGTTATTTATAATGGGTATGTAGGTTCTCCTAAAAAAGGAGAATCCCTGAAGCTTTTTCTGGAAACGATGAAAATTAATCCTCGCAATATTTTAATGATCGATGATCGTTGGCATTGTTTAGAGTCCGTTCAAACTTATCTGCCAGCGGTTAATTTTGTAGGAATTCGTTATGGTCGGTGTGATCAAGCATTTAAAAGTTTTGTTCCAACGCAAGAAATGCTTGATTATATTGATCAAGAACTTTCAAAAGCGACCTTGTAGTTTAAGTAAATAATAATTGTAGTTAATCAGATGGGGCTGCTTATGTAGTCCCATTTTTTTTGTTATACTATTGCTTGAATTATTTGAAAAGTTTTTGAAATTTATTGAGTTTGATTTTTATTGAAATATTGCGTTAACTGGTATGGAGATAGTAATAGTTGAGTGATTATGAAACGTGAAATAAGTTCGCAGGGTATTATTATCCGCAAACACTTTCCTAAAAAAGTATGTATTTCAGTTTTAGATGAGCATTTTGGCCATTTAAGGGTGATTCCTGCAAGTTGGCAATGGGCATCATATTCCTCTGTTGGAGCCTTGATAAACTATGTATTGATAGAGGAAGGTGATACTTTTTTTGTTAAGCATGTTGAGTTAGATACGGTTCCATCATATCAAAATGAAAATCTTTTATTGTTTATGCATCATTTGATGGAGATTTGTTGTTTTTGTTTGCCAGTGCAAGGAGGAAAAACGGAGAGTTTTGATTTGTTGCATTATGCAGTAACATCTTTTGACGATATTTCACATAAACCATTAGCGCAACGATTATTGTTGGCAAAGTTATTATTTATTTTAGGTCAATATCCGATAGATGTTGATCAGCTGAGTGTAAGTTTATTACTTCACAAGCCATATCAACTGTTGTTAGAGTTGGCGCTTACGCATGAACATAAGAAAGAGTTGGAAATTTTTATTTATCAATGCATTAAATATCATCCATATGGTCGGTTGTTGAAAACAGTTAATTTTTTATCGCAGGTTAGGTAATGAATAAAAGAATTATCTTATTAGTGGGTTTATTTTTTACTCAGATAGATGCTGGGGCTTTTGGGTTAAAATTTTTAAGTTCCAAGAGCGCTGAGAGCAAGTTTATTGTTACAGAATATGAGGAAAAAAAGCAGAAGCTTGAGCGGCTAAAAAAAGAGCTGGGCGCATTAGAGAAAACAGAAAAAGAGCTTGCTCAAGAAACTGAAAACCAGCTTGAGGAATTAGTTAAGGCTGAGAAATTTGTTAAAGAGAAAAAAGTTCAAGCGACCGTTTTAGAGCTTGATTTCCTTAACAAGGAAGAGGCGATAATAGGCGATGTTCGCCAGTTTTTAACTGAATTACAACAAACTCGCAAGCAAAGCATTTATCACTTAAAAAAGAATATTGAAATTCTTGAGCGATATATTAACAATCCAGTCTTTAGTGATTTACGTATCGCTGATAAGGCATCATATCAATTTGCAGAGTTTCAGAATCTTTCCAAACAGTTGTTGAGTGCTCAAGAAGAACTTTCGCGTCATCGTGATGACAGGAAGCGCCTTGAAGATGAGGTAACTAACAATGCTCGTCAGCTTGAACAGATGGATCAAGAGCTTAAACAAAAAGAAAAAGAGCAAGAACAATTTTCTCCTGTCCAAGATAAGGAAAATCTCCTTGATTTTCGTCAAAAGAGTGAGCTGTTAGACAGAGAAATACAATTACTGAAGTCTAAAAAAAATTATTTTGGAGAGCGGGCGAAGGCTCTTCAGCACGAGTTAGATCAAATTAATTTACAGACGTTTATATCAAAAATTAAAGTTGGTATTTTTAAAGAGGATTTGTCCAAAGTTGACCGCAAATTGTGGGTTAATGAGTCCGATATTCAAGGTGTTCAATCATCATTAGATGAGAAAAAACAACAAAATCTTAAACGTCAAGAGAGATATTCAAAAGATTTGAGTGGATTAACTTCAACGCGAGAAAAATTAAAGCAGTCGTTTGATAGTTCTAACGGTAAATTGCAAAATCCAATTAAGGATCTTCGGCAGCTCAATGAGTGGCTTGTAGAGCCTAAATCGGTGGGCAATGAAAATAGTTTTTATGGTGTAGTATTATTAAATGATCAATTGCAGACACTTGATCGAAACATTTCTCTTTTTGAAGCAAAACAGTCGTTGAGCAGAACAAGGGTATTTAGTGATGAGTTACAGCTTGAAGCAATGAAGGCTTGGTTAAATATTTCTCAGCGTAAATTGATGCATGATGATGAGAATCGTCGTAATAAATTAAATTATTTTTCTGTTAAACGGTCTGAAATAAAGCGTGAAATTGATGAATCTAAAAATAAAGAAACAGCCGTAACAAACTTAATAAACCTGGAAACCCGAGCGCTATCTCATATAAAACAAAAAGTTGAAACGTTGCGTGAGCAAAAGACAGATTTTGTTAAGCAGTATAGTGAAGGTGCTTTTAAAGCAGTTCTTTCTCAATTAAGTAAGTCTCAAGAAGAATTAAATGAGCAACTTAATTTGAATGGACAATTAATAAAAATATATTCGACGGTTAATTCTTTATTAACTGACATGTTGCGTCAAGCGGATATGATTATTCGTAAGTTGGAGGGGATTGGCGGAATCTGGCAACGTTCGGCTGGTGCTATTACATGGGATGGTATCAAAAGTACGATTCCTGACATTAAGTTTTTTGCAGAAGATCTTGTAAATATTTTATCTCAATCCAGTTTTACAGATATTGTTATTTGGGCAAAACGAACATTTGGTGCGCTCATAAATATTTTGAATATTATCTTTGCACTACTTCTTCTTGCAGCGCTTTATTTCTTGTTAGCGATTAGTGTTCCTTTATTGAGCAAAATACTTTATAAAGTACAAAAACAACATGGCTGGCAGTTTTTTATTGGTTCGCTTGCGACTATTTTGTCATTTTTCAATCGGCATCTCATTGGTATTTATGCGTGGACGAACGTCTTTTTTATGGTTCGCTATGATGTAGTTCTTGATTTTGGCATTCGAATAAAGGTTTTATTTTATCTTTTGTCTATTCCATATTTATGCTATCTAGCTCATATGCTTATTCGTGATTATTTAGCTGAAAATGGAAAATTTATGAGCGAGGCATTTCGTGATCGTTTTTCATGGATCATGCACCTCTTTTTATATGCAACTATTGTCATTCTTTTCTTTAGAGAAGCCTTTATTATCATGACGTATGGTCATTCTGAGTTGCCAACTATTTTGCTTGCCGTTTATTCAATTATTACGCGTGCATCCTTAGTATTTCTCATTATGACGAAGGAGCTGATTCTTGATGCGCTTCCAAATCGAGGTAAGATTTGGATTTTGATGAAGGATCAGATTAATCAATATTACTCAGTTTTTCTTGTTATCATTATTGCCCTAATCGTTATGAGTGATCCGTTTGTAGGGTATAGTCGATTGGTTGCATCTGTACTTCAAGGTACTTTGTGGACAATTATTCTTACGGCAGCTTTTTGGTGGATGCAGAAAATTTTAAAACGTTATTCATCAAATCTTTTCTTTGTATCTTCTGGCGAGAGTGTTAAAGAGCGTTTTTCTTATGCTAAGACATGGTATGGTCTTTTTATTGTCGCAAGCTTTGCTCTTTTGATGGTTGCCAT
>CAYUHH010000104.1:0-3741 GCA_964444435.1 uncultured Pseudomonadota bacterium
TCTATCTTTAGGAATTTCAACATATATCCCTTTTGGAACAATGCTTTTAGGAAACTTATCCCAAAAGTGTCCTGTTTCATCTTCCTGTTTGCGTTTCAAAATTGGAGCCAAATCAATAATATATGTCTCATCTCTTCTATACCGAATAGGGTCATCAACAAACGAGCCTTCAATACGACCAGTTACAGCTTCTTGTGCTATAGTTATAACTTCATCAGAAGATAAACAAAGATCACCAGGAACTCCGGTCGCAAGACTTTCAACCGACGCCACACAAATTAAAGGTAGGTCAGGAACCCACCGCATAAAAGAAAAAATGGGATAACAACTTCTGACCGAGCCAAATCCCGTTGGTTCTTCAGCTTCATCGAGGACCTCAACATATAAACGTGGTTCACATTCCATCAAAACAGACCTGACATCAAACCGCATACAAGTAAGATCTTGGGCATAGGGACCCGGTGCATGAGAAACCATTTGAGCACAATTAAAGACACCTTCTTCTCCCATTCCATCTGGAAAATGGGTCTTGGGCTCAGAAACACCTTTTCTCCAAAAAGCTACTACCCCATTCCCTGTATTTTTTATAGGCATAAAAGATCGCCGCAGGCATATCGCCGATGGGGCAAAGTGTCCTCCACCCCCTTTTGATCCATCAAGAATATGGTTCAACAAAACTAGCCTGCGCAAACCTCTATTAACGCGAGAATGAATCTCAGGAATTCGATTCTCCCTTTGAAGAATTTTAGCTAACTCTCCACCGGGTAAACGCGTAAGATCACGATGAAAAACAAAAGAACCCGGAGAAGGAGGGGTTTCATATTTTTTATCAGCCCATACACGCAACAATAAGGCATCTCGTGTCTTAATCGCCATTTCAAGTCGCTCGTCATCAGAATACGGACGCTCTGTTGGATCTTCCTCAGCATGTCGATCAAGACGCTCAATAAGATACGACAAAGTCCTTTCAAGCTGGCTCATTGCTAAACGACGACGAACTGGACGACAACGAGCAATGCGATCATGTGCTTCCCTTACCCCGCGATAAGGCGTTAATTTTGCAATCTCTGCAGCCTCACCACCTTCTTTTTGTAAACGTCTGGCCTTTCCCTTTGTCTCTGGTGTAGCATCAAAACGGCTTCCTAGCGAACTAAACGAATCCGCATGTTCCTTTTCGCCACCAAAACCACGATCCATTGCCAAAGAACAGCACGGGACAAATAACAATAATAAAAGCATTAATAAACTTCTTCTTTTATTCACAAAAACCCCCTGTAAAAGATTCAAATTAATGCTTTCATTGTACGCTAAAAACCACTTTTTGTCTATTTGAAAAACTGGGAAAATTAGAGCTTTTTATCTTGTAAATTTACACCCATTTCATTCAATTGATCGCGAATCAAGTCAGCGGTTGCCCAATCACGATTTTTGCGCGCCTCTTCTCGCTTATCCATAAGAGCTTGAACCTCAAGAGTAATCGCTTGCTCCTCCTCATTCAGAGGGACAAACGTCAACCCTAATACAGAATTCAAAAATGTTTTTATCTCAGCTGCAACCTGTTTATCATTTTTAATTTCATCAAGATTTTCAAAAAGCACCCCAAATAACCCTGCCGTATTAAGATCATCGATTACAAAATCAAGCATTTTCTGCACAATAAGGTTTTTTATAAGAGCTTCATGAGAAACGGCTACAACATCAACATCTTTAAAGATGCGCACTAATCGTTTGTAACTTTTTTCAGCTGCACGAAGTCCTTCCTGAGAAAAATCGAGCGGAATATTGTAATTATGATTGAGATAATAAAAGCGCACGACCATCGGATCAAACTCTTTAAAGACATCGCTCATGGTAAAAAAGTTGCCCAACGACTTCGACATCTTCTCTTTATTGATCCGAACAAACGCATTGTGTAACCAATAGTTCACAAAATTTGAACCGTATACACCCTCAGTTTGTGCAATTTCATTTTCATGATGAGGAAAAATTAAATCCATTCCACCACCATGAATATCAATATGAGGCGCAAGCAACGTACTCGCCATTGCTGAACATTCAATATGCCAACCCGGCCTACCATAACCCCATGGACTTTTCCAAAAAGTTCCTTCTGGCTCAGCTTTCCACAATGCAAAATCAAGGGGATCTCGCTTTTTATCATTCACCTCAACACGAGCACCAACTTGTAAATCATCAAGCTTTCGCTTTGAGAGTTTGCCGTATTCAGAAAAACTTCGAACCGAATAATAAACATCACCATCAACCTCGTACGCGTGACCTTTTTCAATTAATTTTTGAATAAGATCTAACATGGCACTAATCGTCTCTGTTGCACGAGGTTCATAATCAGGCCTTAAACAGTTAAGCGCATTCATATCCTTTGTAAATGATTGTATATATCGCTCAGCAACGTCTTTGTATCTAAGACGATCACCAAATTCTTTTTCTGCACGATTGAGTAATTTGTCATCAATATCAGTAAAATTGCGTGCATAAGAAACTTTATAACCTAAAAATTTTAAAAGACGATATAACAAATCAAATGTTACATAGCACCGGCCATGTCCAATATGTGCATCATCATACGGCGTTACGCCGCATACATACATCGAAGCTTTTTCAGGGAGAAGCGGCTTAAACGCCTCCTTTTTACGCGTTAACGTATTGGTTAAAAATAATTTTTTATCGATCATCATGCTCACCCATCTATTCATTTTTATTCTCACTCAGTATATAAATAATAAAGTTATCAGTAAAAACATCAGAGGTAATGCTGGTCAATTCCTCAAAATCTAGTATCATATAATCGATGTTCTCAACAAAATGCATGTTGACTATCCGGAGTCTAGACTGATGCAAAAAAAGGTAGAAACCAAACGATATCATATCCTATTTTTATTATTACTTTCATTGTGCTCATATGTACCAACATATGCAGATGGAAAAAATGAAACGACTAATGAAAAAACCTCTTTGCCAATCGCTGAAAACACGATTGCGCTCAAAGATCGAATTATTAACAAAATTCATGTCATACGAAATAATCCCAATAAATTTCTCACTGATGACGCGATAAAAAGTTATATTCCATTCGTTGAAGAGGCACCATTTGACCCTTCAAAAACAAAAGGCTTAATCAAAAAATTATTTGAACTCGGCTTTTTTGAAAACATTCAAATTCGTGGCAACATGATTGACGATGACAAAATTGATGTTTTCATTGTCCTCGACGAAATAGCGGAAGTTTATGACATCGAAATTAGCGGCAATAAAACTATCAGTGATCAAAAACTTGAAAATGAGTTAAAGTTAAGTGAACTTCGCGCTATCGATCAAAGAAAGCTTCAGACTATCGTTAACAAAATCACCAGACTCTACAGCAAAAAGGATTTTCACCTTGTCGATATTAAAAGTAAAATAAAATTTACTGAAAATAAAAAAGCTATCGTCATTATTAAAATTAATGAAAATGTTAAATCGTTGATCAAGCGAGTATTTTTCGTTGGCAACAAACAAGTACGTAGTAAAAAACTAAAAGGCTTTATCCCGAGCAGAGAAGATTGGATTCTTGGTTTTGTTACAAAAGCCGGAAGCTATCATCCAGATCAACTGGATCAAGATAAACGATCACTTGAATATTATTACAAAACAATTGGATATTTAAATGCGCGGGTTACCGATACAAAAGTTGTAATGGACCCCGAAACAAAACAGTTCACAATTACTTTTTATATTCACGAA
>CAYUHH010000105.1:0-3694 GCA_964444435.1 uncultured Pseudomonadota bacterium
GGGGAATTTTAAAGTTTTGATTTTTTTTTAGTATTATTGGGGTGATTTTGTTGTAATAAGATCAAACCAATGTTGTGGTGTTTGTTTCATTAAATCAAGGACTACTAGTTTAGCACTATTAATTACGCCCGCATTTTTTGCATATGGTTTCCAGGTAGTTTTAACAATGTGACTAATTGGGTTAAGTAATGGCAGGATATTTGGTGATGAAACGATGTAACCTTGTCTGTCAGATGCTTCAATGATGCATGACGCAGGGCTGTTTTTTGTGAAATTTACCGTGACGTGGCGAGATTTATGTTTGTCATACAATTGCTCAACAAGGGGTAGGAATAATGGAGAAAGCGCTGCTACGGGGAAAAATTTAATTTCATTAAAAACATGTCGACGTGCTTGTGCGATACCGTTTTGGTACATATCAATAAAGAATAACGATGCATGACCAAATGCTTTCCGATCATATTCTGCTGATAAACAGACATCGATGACAGGTGCATTTCTTATGTTTACAAGATCAGCGAATCGTCGTGAGCTCGTTCCCGTGGCGGTTGAAATTTTATCTGCGATTTGAATGGTATCGCCTTCAGAATAGAAGCTGATAATTTTTTTAAACATTGGATGTAGACAGTAGGATGCTGTTTCTGCTTGAATAGGTGTGCCATAGAGAAGAACTTTATCGATGATAAGATTTCTTTTTTGATTGTTTTCATGATAACCAAGATAAAGAATTATATTGCCTCCATGACTATGGCCATGTAAATAGATCTTGATAGTCGCGCCCGGATATTGATTTTGCAATTTATCTCTGAGATTGGCGAGTACGGTATAAAGTTCGCCCCCATCGTTTTTACGATATTCATCTGCGAGCATTCCGTCCCAACCATAGGTATAGTAGTGATGAATGTTTTTTTGTGGTGAAAGCATATCGTATGCATTAACAGCTTGAATTGCGGCTTTTCTACTAAATGTGGTTTCAAGTTTTTGTTCGCGGCATTTTTTTAAGAGTGGAGATTGGAGCTCAACTAATCCTCGATCAAGAAGGACTTGTGCATCTTGGTATCTTTCATCTTTCCTGGTAGATTTAACGACTTTAGTGTAAAGATGTTTATTTCGAAGTTTTCTTCTGACTGCGGATGTTGCGCTTACCAAGCTGAGGAATGACATGCGCGTTCCATGAACAAAGATATGTGCTTCAACGACTTGTTCTGCGCGAACGAATGAAAATAAGATAAGAAATAAAGTAATAATTCTTTTTACCATCGGTGAAAACCCTAATTAAAACTTTAACCACTGCTTTAAGTGTAGGGGTTTTGTGAGATTTTTCAACTTAATTAAGTTAGTTATACATTTCTTCGGTGCTTTGTGCTGCAAGGTTCAAGAGACGAGATAGCTTTCAATGAAGGGCATGAGGTCGCCGTTTAAAACGAGGTCTGGTTGAGGTGATTCATGCGAAGTTCGGTGATCTTTAACCATTTTATATGGATGCAGGACGTAGGAGCGAATTTGAGAGCCCCATTCAATTTTTCGCTTCTCATGTTTTGCGTCCTGTTTTTCTTTGGCTTCTTCTTTTTGTTTTTGTGTAATTCGAGCTTTAAGCATTTTCATTGCTGTTTCTTTGTTTTGAATTTGAGAGCGTTCATTTTGGCATTGAACGACAATGTTTGTTGGCAAGTGAGTAAGGCGAACGGCTGATTCTGTTTTATTAACATGTTGGCCGCCGGCACCACTTGCTCGATAGGTATCGATACGTAAATCTTTAGGGTCAATAATAATCGCTGTAACTTCTTCATATTCAGGGATGATTGAGATGCTGACAAAAGAGGTGTGCCGCCGTTTGTTTGAATCAAACGGTGAAATACGTACAAGGCGGTGAACCCCATGTTCTGATCGCAGCAGTCCATAGGCAATTTTACCTTTGATGTAGAGGGTTGCAGATTTAATGCCCGCTTCTTCACCGCTTTGATAGTCAACGAGTTGCGCGGTGAGTTTATTATCTTCACAGAATCTGGTATACATGCGCAAAATCATTTCTGCCCAATCTTGTGACTCTGTTCCTCCAGCTCCTGCATTGATGCTGAGGAAGCAGTTGCTTTTATCGTCAGGCTTGTTTAAGAGCATGCTTATTTTTAATTTTTTGATAGAACGACTGAATGGCAGAAGGTCTTGTTGGAGTCGCTTAAGTTCATCTTCGTCTTCTGAAAACAGATCAAGGAATTCTGAAAAATCACTGAAATTTTTGATAAGTTTATAATATGATTCTCGTTGTTCTTTAATTTGTTCAAATTTTTGTGAAATTTTTGGTTGATCTTTGTTTTTCCAAAAATCTTCTTGATTTACTTGTTCTTGAAGCTGCTGATACTCTTCATCGATTTTGGAGTTTATCCAAAATTTTTTGATTGTTTCGATGTCGGGTTCGATAGATTTGAGTAATTCTTTTAGATCATCAATTAACATATAAATACCTCTCTTACTAATAAGTATACCATACTTTAGTAAGGGTGCTTATTTAAATGTGAGAGCCAATTGTTTTCTTTGTGAAACAATTGGCTCTTTTTGCGGTTCAGTTGTTGACGTTCTTGTGCAATGGTTTATCATTAAAATGGCAAGTTTTTCTTTAGTAGAGGGGTTTTTTAGATGGTAAATAGAAAAAATATTGTTCTGGGATTGCTTTGTTTGCTTTCTCTTCAAGTTGTTCCTATGAACGCAAGATGGGTTGGTAGACGAGCAGTTGATTTTGTCCATGATAAGTTCCGTGATATAACAGTTGAGGTTGCTGTTAGATATGTGTATGCATTTAATAGCGATAAAGTTGATGAGGCTACAGCGGAAAATTATCCAGAATTGGATTTAATGGTTTCGCAGTTATCTCAAGATGCTGCTGTTGAAAAACCGTTGGTATTTGTTATGACGAGCAGGGTCCCCTTTTTTGGTGGGAAATTTAATGCGATGGCCGTTGGCAATAAAGGTCATTCAGCGGTATTTGTTGGTAGCGAATTAATGAAAAAGCTTTCTTCCGATGAGTTAAAGGGCGTTATTGCTCACGAGATTACTCATATTCAAAAAAATCACGTTATTAAGCAGCAAGTATTTCGTATGATTTCTGCAATGGCGGCAACTTATTTTGTGTGGTCATTATCTAACCGTGTTTATAAGAACGTTAGGTCATCATTAGAAAGCGTATCGATTGATGCACAAAGTATTGGAAATCAGATTGATCTTCCTCAATTAGGTGAACATCAAGAGATGATTAATAAAGGTATTCGCTTTTTAGGAGCTACAGTGATAACAGCTTTAGCTAAACCTTTTATAAGTGCTTCTCTTGCGCCAGTTGTTTCAGCATCACGAGCATATTATTCAAGGAAGTGTGAGTTTGAAGCTGATAAAGGTGCTGTCGAATTGACTAAAGAAACTAAAATTGCAGATGGTTTAAATAGACTTGATAGTGAGACGAAAAGGCTTTTTTCTTTTAGTACTTGGTTAGATTCTATTTGGCCAGTTTGGTTTAGATCTCATCCAAGAACACCTGATCGTGTGAAGAACATTGAAAAGGTTGCCCAAGAAATATTGTGATAATATAATTTTCAAATAATTTGAAGGGAACAGAAAAAACCTGTTCCCTTCTTTTTTTTGTTCCCAATCATTAGTCGAATCAGGAAATTAAAAACTTGAAAAAGATCTGGAATCATCGTATAAA
>CAYUHH010000106.1:0-3650 GCA_964444435.1 uncultured Pseudomonadota bacterium
GTTTTTGTATAAACTGATAAGCCGTTATTATGACTTCTTAATCGTGTTTCAACATTTAGTGTGTAACCAATATAAAATTTATTGGGAAATTTTAATGAATTAAGGATATAAACGTAATACATAAATGCCCGTCTTCGCAAATCGCTTCGCCGAGGCAGTCTTCGCTTTTTAAATGGCTGTGCCAGGCGACTGTGTCCGCCATAGCTCAAAGAGCGTCGGCTGGAAGCTCCAAAGGAGCGTCCTTCGACTCGATGTTGCACATCTCGCTCAGGATGATCGATAATAGATTGTTTCGAAAATTTAGACAAAACAATGGCGGCCCCTCGTTGACGCATTCCGGAACAAAGATATCATCATTGATCTAAGCCTTCAACATATTACAACCGTTTTTGAAAATTTAGGGCTAAAAGTTTCAGCCTACTAAAAAGAAAAATGCCATAGTATAATTTTATTCAACAACAAATAAATTAACCTAAGGCATTTTATGAAAATCCTAGATAATCTTAGACCAAATTACGAAAAAGCTCAAGCAGCGCCAACTCTAAAATTATTTCTTCTTAACCTATTCGATTTTTTGTCTTCGTGGAATGATAATCCTCAACTTCAAGCCATGAACCAGAGGATTATCACAGAGCCAAAAGAAACCCAAAAAATATACGATCAAAAAAAAGAAGAAGCGTTACAATATCTCAATTCTACCTGGTCAAAATATGAGCAATATTGCAAAGAACACAACATCAATACTCCAAATTTAAGTATTTTTGAATCAACTGCATGTTTTGCAAGAAAAAATCAAACTCAAAGCACTGGTGATAGTATTATAAACTCCACACATACATTAATAGGTAAACTTACAGCTCTGGTAAAGACAAATAATGCCCATATCCCATTTGTATCACAATTTGCCAATGTATCCAGCTTAATAAATCGCACGTGTTATACAAACGCAAATGTAGAAATAAAAGATTTCAAAAATTTGAGTGAATTAAAATATGAAGCGCAGATAATCATTGAACTAAAAACAAACACCATTAATAATTACCTAACTGAAAAAAGAACTTTGGAACAATCCGAAACTACAACAATATGGCACCACTGGAATCTCATAACTTGGCTCTATAAAGTCCATAAAGAAAATGTGGTTAAAAATGTTTTATGCGCAAAGTCCATCTTTGAAAGCTGGAAAATTGTGCAATTATCTAATCAGATTAACAACATACTCACGTCAACTGATAATCGTACTCATTTATACAAATGTAGCTTAAACGATCTAAAATATAGTCTGCAAAAAATATGGCTGTATACAGAAGAAACAATGACTCAAAAGACTAATTTACCAATTGATAGTAAAACCCCATATTATGATCAATCTGAAGGTATATTATATATCGAAGAAAAAAAAATAAATATAAATGGAGAGACTGCTGAGGGACGATTCACTGGTTTGTTTTTTCCAGCGGGAAAACCTTTTGTTAATGCTATCGACATTGAAGAAATACATCAAGATGTTTTTCAAACTAGTGCTGATACTAATGAAATCCTTACAAGAGGTAATAAAAATCAAGTCTATGCATTAAGAAACAGGTTAAATGGAAAAAAAATAAAACCAGCAATAGGGTATGACTTGTTTTTATTAAAAAATAGAAAGATAAATCTTAATCCTTTATTTTTTAAAATTAACCATTAAATTTAGCGGACTCCAGTGGAGTCCGCTTCGCTCCACCTGCTCTTCATTAAACTTTGCTTATGATGAAAAAAAGCAAAGCTTATCAAAAATCAAATTCTGGATTGCAACATCCTTCTTATGTAAGACATAACCTTGCTAATGAAGAATTAGACAGATTAACTTCCTTTTTTTCATTGCTGATAACAATTGATCAAAAAAATAAAAAAAGGGCTATGAAAAATGATGTTAACAAAAAGTAATAATAATCAAAAAAATAACTATGCCAATGAAGCATTCAAGATCATAGATGAAATAAAAGAGCTTTTTGAAAAAGAGGAGTTAGAAAATGTTAAAAAGCACATGAGAAACCATAATTTTCCCCTCCCTGATTCACTTATAGCTGACGGAAATACCAGGGTATACGACGGATCTGTTGATGGTAAATTGAAACAAATAAGATATTTCATCAATATCGACCCGCTCGAGTCTGATCCCTATGGACCTCTAGTAATTGCAAATTATGGCATTACTAATGAAAAGAAAACTTATACTTATTCTTCATTAGCAAAAATAAATTAAAAAGAAAAAACCATCGAGTGAGATTGATGGTTTTAAAATTAAACGAAGTTGTCATGAATAAGAATACAGAAAAAAAAGTCACTAGACAAAAAAGATATCAAGATATCAAAATCGCTCAAAATCAATGGAATAAAGATGCAGCACAATTAGTAACTCAAAAAGCAGCAATAGGATACAATGATTTTTCATGGGATGCCTTTTCGGAGATCTCGCCCGATGATTCTCTCGATATATCATTACAATCCAAAATTATTGATTTACAAGAACAACATAAAGAGCTAATAAAGCAACATAAAATCATATGGGCTGAAGATGATATAATCACTCAAATGAACCAAAAACATGCAATTATACATGTTGATCAGACATATATATTAACAGAAAAGAATAACACCTTAGGATACCAAGACTTTTCATTGGAAAGCCGACAGTCATTTAAAAATTATTATGAAGAAGAAACAATAATATGCATTGATGGAAAAGAAAGGTCTAAAGCCGACATTTGGCTCAAAAGCCAACAACGTTGCAAATATAAAGGAATAATATTTGATCCTACAATGCCTGGCCATAAAGATGGCTATTATAATCTTTGGAAAGGTTTTACAAAAAAACCAATTCAAGGAAATTGTGAAAAATTCTGGACACATGTAAAAGAAAATATCTGTAATAATAATGACACTGCTTACTCTTATGTTCGCAAATGGCTCGCTTGTGTCTTTCAGCATCCAGAGGTTGTTCATACTGCCCTAGTATTATGTGGATCTCAAGGAGTAGGAAAAAATAGTTTTGTTGAGCCCTTGGGCGTTCTACTTGGTTCTCACTATGCACCCCTTAGCAGTATCTCAGAACTTGTTTCAAACTTTAATTATCATCTTAAAAATGCTGTTTTAATTCATGCTAATGAAGCATTGTGGGGAGGAAATAAAAAAGAGATTGGAACGGTAAAAACAATGATAACAGAACAAACATGCTTAATAGAAGGCAAAGGTAAAGATCGTATTGTTGTTAGAAATTTTAAACATGTAATTTTGAGTAGCAATGAAGATTGGCCAGTTCACTTAGACCCAGACGATCGCAGATTCTTTGTATTAAATGTTTCTGATCAACACAAAGAAGATAATCAGTATTTTAAAAACGTTCAAATAGAGCTAGATAACGGGGGTTATGAGGCTCTTTTATACGACTTATTAAATGAAAATCTAACAGAATTTGATCCCAGAAAAATGCCTGACAACTTTAGCTCGTTTAGTATAAAAATGCGTAGCGGAAACTCTACGTATAGATATTTATATGAAGTTTTATGTGAGGGAGGTTTTTCTGTTGGAAATACCAATGAAGACGAAACTCCTGTTTGGCAAGGGGTGATTCCAAAAAATAATGTTTATAAAGATTATGTAAGTTGGTG
>CAYUHH010000107.1:0-3593 GCA_964444435.1 uncultured Pseudomonadota bacterium
CGTTAACTTTCCTCTTACAATTACCTGTGGCGCAATTCAAGACAATGAACTCATTTATAAAATGGCTCAAGAAATTGGGCGTCAATGCAAAATTTTAGGAGTAGACATTAACCTTGCGCCCGTTCTCGACCTCAATTACAACGCAAGCAACTCTTTAGCCGAACGTTCCTTTGGCAAGAATGAAGAAAACGTAATGCATAAAGGAAAAATGTATATTACAGGCCTCCTCAGGCAAGGTGTCTATCCCTGTGCTAAACATTTTCCTGGTCATGAAGACACCCATATTGATCCACATCTTGGTTTTCCAACCGTTTCTCACACCAAACGACGTCTGAATATTGAACTTTTTCCATTTAAACACATCAGCAATATTACACCCTGCATGATGCCAGGACATATTTGTGTACCTGTGTATGAAGACCGTCCCCAATATTGCGCAACCGTATCAAAAGCAATCATCACACAACTGCTGAAAGAAAAACTTAACTTTAATGGACTTGTTATCTCTGATGCATTACGCATGAAAGCACTCGCTGATTCATTTTCTAATAAAAAAATCGTCCTTAAAAGCTTCATGGCTGGCGTGGACATCCTCCTTTGTCCATCCAATATTGAAGAAGCAATTGAAACAATAAAAGAAGCTTTACAGGAAAATATTATATCTGAGTGGCAAATTAATGAACGAGTGCAAAAAATTTTAACCGCAAAAAAATCATTGGGAACATTTGATAAAAAATCGATATCAAAAGAATCATTACAGAATTTTACAACACACAACACGCTTCAACTCAAAAAAACGCTTTATGAAAATGCTCTCACTTTAATTAAAAATGATAAAAATTTCTTACCCCTTAAAACATTTGAAAATACCACCTATATTCAAATTGGTGGAAAATTTGATTCTCCATTTTTTACAAAACTACAAAAAAAAGAACCTGAGTTAATTAACAATCTACTGCCTTGTTGTCCCGCAGGTTACGACGTTAATGAACTTATTTATCAACTCGAATCATTTGATACCGTTATTATTGGTCTCATGTGCCTGAATAAAGTAGAACAGCTTCAATTTGGACTATCTCAAACCACTCTTGAAATAGTCCAACAAATTAATCAAATCAAAAATGTCATTCTCGTTATCTTTGGCTCACCCTATAGCCTTAAATTTTTCGAAGACATACCTTCAATTATTATGGCTTATGAAAATGATCCTGATGCACAAAAAGCTGTAGCAAAAATAATAACAGGGAAGCTTACCCCAAAAGGCAAACTTCCCGTCTCCGTTTCTGAAAAATTCCCCGAAGGAATTGGATTATAACGAAACTAAAAGTAACGCTACAATCGACATTAATTTAATCAAAATATTGAGTGCTGGACCTGACGTATCTTTGAATGGATCGCCAACAGTATCACCTGTTACCGCTGCTTTATGAGCATCGGAACCTTTTCCGCCAAGATTGCCCGCTTCGATATATTTCTTTGCATTATCCCAAGCGCCACCACCATTTGCCATCATAAGAGCAAGAAGAACACCAACAGATGTTGCACCAACTAAAAGACCGCCAAGGGCCTTTACGCCAAGAATATAATACACAACAACAGGAGATAGAACTGTAATCAAGCCAGGAAGAATCATTTGTTGCAATGCTGACTTAGTGCTGATTGCAATACAGCGCTCATAATCTGGCTCAGCTTCTCCCGTCATAATTCCTTTAATTGTTTTAAACTGACGACGAACCTCAAGAACCATTTGTAATGCAGTATTTCCAACTGAACGCATCGTTAACGCCGAAATCAAGGATGGCAACGTACCCCCGATAAAGAGACCAACCATAACTGTTGGATTTAAAAGATTCAATTTAACTAAACCTGCTTCTTGTGCATACGCTGAAAAAAGAGCTAATGCTGCAAGTAATGCTGAACCGATAGCAAAACCTTTACCCATTGCAGCAGTTGTATTTCCAAGAGAATCTAACTTATCCGTAATCTTACGAACTTTTGGATCAAAGCCACACATCTCTGCAATTCCACCAGCATTGTCAGCGATTGGACCATATGCATCAACAGTCATGGTAATACCTACTGTTGCCAGCATTGAAACTGCAGCAAGCGATATACCATAAAGACCTCCACCATACAGAAATGCAAACAACACAACAAAAGCAAGAATCAAAACTGGGAGAACGGTTGATTCCATACCTAACGATAAGCCATAAATAATATTCGTTGCGGCACCTGAACGAGATGCATTAGCAAGCTTCTTAATTGGCGCACCCGCCGTATAATACTCAGTAATTAAACCGATAACAACGCCTGAACCACAACCAAGAACTGCTGCCACAAACAATTTTGAATCTAATCCAGCATATTTTAAATAACTATAGGTTCCAGTAAGCATAAATCCAATTGCAAAATAAGTTGCATTACGCAACATTGCCGCAGGACTTGTTTTGAATAATGAATTAATGAATAACGCTAAAATTGAACTTACTAATCCAATCGTTGCCAACATCAAAGGCAACGTAATGTATGATATTGCCTCTGGACCATATGAATTAGTTGCTAAAATCATAGAAGAAATCATTGCTCCGACATATGATTCATAAATATCAGCACCCATACCAGCTGTGTCACCAACGCAATCACCAACATTATCAGCAATTACAGCAGGATTACGAGGATCATCCTCCGGAATGCCTGCTTCAAGTTTACCAACTAAGTCAGCTCCAATATCAGCAGACTTGGTAAAAATGCCACCGCCAACACGAGCAAAAAATGCAACTAAACTGGCACCCAACCCAAAACTTGTCAAAATTTTAATAAATGATTCTTGTCCAGAAAAAAGAAATAACAATAAACCAAGGCCAAGTAATCCAAAGCTTGCAACAGAAAAGCCCATGACTCCGCCACCAAAAAACGCTTGCATAAATGCACTGTGTTCACCTTCGTCTTTTGCCGCCAAAGTTGTGCGAACATTTGCTGCTGTCGCTGCTTGCATACCAATAAAACCGGTAACCATTGAAAAAACGGCACCGGCAACAAATGTTAATGCTGCAATAGGAGAACGCCCAAGAAACGCTAATACTAAAGCACCAACTAAAATTACCAGTGAAATAATTTTATATTCTTCTCGAAGAAAGGTCATCGCCCCAATCCGAATAGCCTCTGAAATTTTTAGAGCCTTTTCATTTGTAACAGAAACTCTCAAGATTTTGCTAAATAGATACGCAACAATCCCTAAACCAACAACGGCAACGCCAATAAATAGCTGATAGTATTGCATTATAACTTACCTCTCTATAAAAAATAAAAAAGACAATTAGACACCCTTATCACAGATTTTTAAGTTTAGCCCATAATGCAAAATTGTAAAGAAGCGCGCATCTTAGGCACAAATGAAAGGTCCTCATGTTCAAATTTTCTCAATGGAAACAAGAAAAAACAAATCAATTAAATCAAGAAAGTTCTGTCATTCAAACTGCCCTCGGCCCCATTGAATATTGTCTCGAAGGAAACAATAATAATCCGGTTGTTGCCATCATGCATGGAGCACCCGGAGGATTCGATCAAGGGCTCATAGAAAAAGACAACCTTGG
>CAYUHH010000108.1:0-3565 GCA_964444435.1 uncultured Pseudomonadota bacterium
ATTGCACAGCGTTTTCACTTAAAAACTTATTTTCTGATGAAATCTGTTGAGGATCATAAATAAACGTTGGAAAAACGTTTTCTGATGTTTTCAATGCTGCAATTAAACCGGTATTATCGGGGAGCCGCAAATCGCGCCTAAAAATAAAAAGGCTTTTTTTATTTTCTTTTTTCACCGCATTCCTTTTTATTGAACTGTACAAACTCTCTTTTGTACAGTTAATCATATTGTTTTTAAAGGAGAAAGGTTTTATATATGGAGTTTCAACTTTTCTATATTTTGATCCCTCTGATTGCGATGAGCATGTTGTTTTTTGGTAAATATTTTTCGCAACAGGGTATGGATTGGTATCAATTACAGCTGAAGTCGCCATTAACCCCACCGTCATGGGTTTTTGTGGTGGCATGGAATATAATCTACCTTTGTGGAATTATTAGTGCGGTTTTAGTCTGGAAGCGGGTAAAGCGAGATGCTATTTTTTGGATAGTTAATATTCTTTTTGTTCTTAATCTCTTGTCTAATATAGGATGGACTTATCTCTATTTTGTAAAGCATTGGATTGGATATGCGTTTTTTGATGCCGTATTTTTAACCTTTACAACCTGGTCTCTTGTTGGGTTGTTGTGGAAAAGGGATAAAACGGTAGCAGTATTATTACTTCCTTACGGGCTCTGGTTATTTTTTGTTCTTTATCTTAATTATTACCTTTTTATAATTTTGTAAATAAGCTCTGAGCCGGACGGTTGAGTAAGAATTCAATCTGAATTTAGCCCGCTATTTATTGGTGGGTTCATTGAAAAAATGGGTAAATTTGTTATACTGTTTATATAGTGGTAAGTCCATTTTATTTTGTATTTTTTAGTGGAGGAAGTTTTATGTTTAAGAAAACACTTTTTATTGCTTTAGCGTTGTTACCAGTTTTTGTTGAAGCGGGTTGTAGCAATGGTCGTTGTGGTATTCCATCCAGAAAAACAACTCGTGTTAATAAAAAAGCTGTTGCATGCAAACCATATCAGCATCAGCCATCATGCAAAAATGGACGTTGTGGATTTCGTCGTTAAACTTTGTTCGTAAATAGTTGAGGGGGCGTTTAAGCCCCCTTTTTTATTAAGATTTTGACTTTTTTTTAATTGTGCATACTTTTTAAATAAAAAAGGTCTTTTTTATGCGCTTTTTTAATTATGTATTTCTTTTTTTTGTTATAACTTCATTTTCAATGGAGCGTGAGCCAACTTGTTGTGATTGTGTTCGATCAACAATAGGCGCGACATTTATGTGCGTAGGCTCGATGTTATGTGTTAATGCTAATCTAAGGGCATTTTTTGGGCCTCATTCTCCTGGTGTAAAGACAGAGATGGTTAGCGGTTTGTTTTTGTCATATTTTGGTATTCTTTTTTTAAAAAAAAGTGATCGGATAAACCATGGACATATTCAATAAAATTTTTTATTATTCCTTTCTAATGGGATGCAATTAACTGAAGCGCAAAACAATTTTGCATCAGTCCATTTTAATTTAAGTGTGCCCGAAGGCTTGCTTTCACCGTATTCTATTTTTTTTGATGATTTTGATAGTCTTATTTTGCGCTTGCTTGATCAAATAAAAATACAGGAAATAAAAAA
The DNA here is from genome assembly GCA_964444435.1 of uncultured Pseudomonadota bacterium. Lineage (GTDB taxonomy): Bacteria > Babelota > Babeliae > Babelales > UBA12409 > UBA12409. The sequence goes on from CAYUHH010000108.1 coordinate 1,621, forward strand.
AGAGGTTGATGCTGACATGTTTCATGTGGGCCTGACTTGTGGTATAGGGAGTTATTCCTTGTGCGATCGAAACTTTGTGTCCGGAGTTTCGTATTCCTATTTACGTTACAGCTGGATATCTTTTTAAAAAAATCTTTGATTTTCATTCTTCTGATGACGCATTTATTAATTCTCAAATTAAGCTTCAAAAAGATTGGCTTAATCATTTAAAAGAACTTCGTAAGAGGTGGTTGGCGCGGAAATCTTAGGGAAGCTAAACTTTTATTCTTTATGTTTGTGTAAATACAAAAAAAGAGCCGGCTTGAAATACCGGCTCTTTTCTCAGCTTTGTAATTTGATTATTTAATAACTGCTTTATCATCATTCCATGTTACTGAAACATCTTTTTTATCTGGGTGTGCCAGTCTAAATTGAGAAAGAGGAACAATAACATCTTTTTGAATCTCTCTTTTAAGAGGACGTGCTCCAAATTCAGGAACGTAGCCACGTTTTGAAACTTCATCAATAACCTTTTTATCAACGGAAAGATTTATTTCTTGTTCGCTCAGTCGTTTAATAAGATTATTAATTTGGATTTGTGCGATTTTTGCAACATCTTGCTCTGAAAGCCTGTGGAAGAATATGATAGCGTCGATGCGATTAAGAAGTTCTGGTCGTAATGCTTTATGTAATAACTTATCAACATTGTTTTTTACTTCGTCAGTAATTTTTAGTGACTGAAGAATAATGTCAGCACCAATGTTTGATGTCATAATAATGATGCAGTTTTTAAAGGAGACTTTTCTTCCTTGCCCATCCGTTAAGTGTCCTTCGTCAAGTATTTGTAGAAGAATATTCATAACATCAGGATGCGCTTTTTCAATTTCATCAAAAAGAACAACGCTATATGGATGACGGCGTACGGCTTCAGTTAATTGGCCTCCTGCTTCATAACCAACATATCCGGGAGGGGCGCCAATTAAACGAGCGATTGCATGTTTTTCCATATACTCAGACATGTCGATTCGTACAAGCCGATGGGGGTCATTAAAGAGAAAGTCTGCCAGTGTTTTGGCAACTTCTGTTTTTCCTACGCCTGTCGGTCCTAAGAAGAGGAATGAGCCAATTGGCCTATTGGGATCTGTCATCCCGGTGCGGTGCATTTGAATTGCTTGTGAGATTTCTTTTAGTGCTTCATCTTGGCCAATAACACGTTTTTCAAGAATGTCTTTCATATGAAGAAGTTTTTCACTTTCATCTTGTTTGAGTTTATCAACAGGAATATGAGTCCAGCGAGAAAGGACTGTTGCAATGTCTCCTTCGTCAACCGACTCTTTGATAAGTGTATGTTCAAGTTTTTTGAGTTTATTTTTTTCTTCTTCTATTTTTTTTTCTAATTTGGTGAGTTTGCCGTATTTGATTTCTGAGGCTTTGGCATAGTCCCCTTCGCGTTCTGCGAGTTGGTATTCATAGTTAGCTAATTCAATTTCTTCTTTGAGTTTGTTAAGTTTTTCAAGCGGTGCTTTTTCTGCTTGCCATTGGTTAAGGAGTGCTTGTTGCTTTTCTTTTAATTCAGCAAGTTCCTTTTCAAGAATCTTTAATCGTTTTTGTGAAGCAGGAACATCTTTTTCTTTAGTAAGTGCAACTTTTTCGATTTCTAATTGTCTGATTTTGCGATCAATTTGATCAATTTCTTCCGGTTTAGAGTCGATTGCCATTTTTAACATTGATGCTGCTTCGTCAACGAGATCTATGGCCTTGTCTGGCAGGAAGCGTTCAGTAATATATTTGTTAGAAAGTTTTGCTGCGCTAACTAATGCTTGATCTTTTATTCTAATTCCATGATGGAGTTCATAACGTTCTTTAAGGCCTCGTAAAATCGAAATGGTGTCTTCAACAGAAGGTTCTTCAACATAAACTTTTTGGAAGCGTCGCTCAAGGGCGGCATCTTTTTCGATGTATTTTT
>CAYUHH010000109.1:0-3383 GCA_964444435.1 uncultured Pseudomonadota bacterium
AAAACGCAGTGATGCTATTACAAAAGAGAAGATTGAATTTAATTTGAAAATTTAAGACAGAGCTTAGAAAAAGTAAAATTTAGATTTATAATATTGGGCCCACAAAGAGATAAGAATGGGTAGATTTTAAAAGAAGAGAGGATAACGAAAAAGCCCCGATGAAAATCGGGGCTTTTTTAATTACAATTCGATGATGAATTAGTAACGGTTTCTTCCGCCACCAAATCCGCCGCGATCTCCGCCGAATCCGCCGCTGCCGCCTTCACGACGTGGGCCACGATTTCCGCCGAATCCGCCACGTGAACCACCAGCACCACCAGTAGAACGACGTTCTTCAGGTGGACGAGCTTCGCTAATTCTTAGTGCGCGACCTTCAAGGGTGTACTCATTAAGAGCTGTGATTGCTTTGTTAGCATCGTCATCGCTTTCCATTGTTACAAATGCAAAACCGCGGGGTTCATTTGTAAAACGATCAAGCATAATGCGAACTGAATCAACTGCACCATGTTTTTCAAATAACTCTCTAATTGTTTCTTCCGTCGCTGTGCGGGGAAGATTTCCTACATAAATATTCATTCAATGGACTCAACAAAATAATATAAAACTAATGACAACACAATAATTACGGTCTAACGCTAGGATCCCCTTTCAAATTAATATTAATACTTACCGATAGTATATAGGTGATTTGACAAATAAGCAACGATATTTGTCTCTGAGCTCTCAGTAGGTTCTGCGGAAGAATGGGTTGGGATTTTGTTAATTATTTAATAAGATAGAGATGTTTTTTCCCCGAGCAAAGAGAGTATTGGGAACAAGGTATGTTTGTTGATCAATCGAAGTTTGTAGCATTTGCGAAGGAGGGTCCTCAAAGACGAATTTTTTGGTATGCTAGTCTCTATGTAGTGAATGAAAAATTAGGTAGTGTTTTATGATGCGATTTGCATACATTAAATTTTTATATATCTTAATACCTCTTTTTTTCTTGGCGTTCATATATAACTTTTTTTTCAAAAATGTTGTTATATATCGTTATTCGCTTGCAGCATATCTTGCGCGACGCGTGCAGGTCTTCCCTTATTTTCGAACAGTTTTCTTTTTGATTCGGATGTTGATTTTAGGGGTACTTGCGTTTCTTATTTTGAAACCACAATTACCGGATCGGCGAAGTCAAATTAACGTTGAAGGTATCGATATTATGTTATTGCTTGATTGTTCAGGCAGTATGGTTTGTTTTGATGATTTACAAGATAGGCGTTCGCGAATGGAGATAGCCAAAAAAGAAGCAATTAATTTTATTGAGCAACGAGATGCTGACGCGGTTGGATTGGTTGTATTTGGCAATGGTGCCTTGTCTGCTTGTCCTTTAACGCATGACAAAGCCATTTTGCGTGAGATTGTTTCAAAGTTAGATTTAGGGACGATGGTTGATGAGCGCAGTACGTTATTGGCGCATGGAATGTTGGCGGCTCTCAATCGTTTAAAAAAGACTAATTCATTAAGTAGGATTTTAATTGTTTTGACTGATGGTCAACCAAGTATGAATGATGTGCCGATTCATTTGCCGCTTTCAATTGCGCAGGAAATGAAGGTTAAGGTTTATACGGTTGGTATCGGAAGCGAACAGGGTGGCTACTCTTTTGGGCCGCATGGCATGTTGATGTCTGAAGGTGCGCAGTTGAATGAGCAACTTCTTCAGCATATAGCGGATCAGACAGGTGGTTGTTTTTATCGTGCGCGTAATGCGCGCGAGATGCATGAAATTTATCGTGATATTAATCAGCTCGAAAAACGAACGATGCCGGTAAATTTATATGCTCGGTATTACGATGTGTTTGAGCCATTTTTATGGTTTGTTATTTTTTTGGTGATGAGTGAATTATTGTTATCTCTCTTTGTGTGGAAAACATTATGATGATTCATTGGGGCAGTTTACATAATGGTTGGTGCTTTATTTTAGCAGCGGTATTAATTTTATTGATATGGAAAAAATATCGTTCACGAAATAAGCTTGCTGTTCTGTTAAACAAGAATGGAAAACTTTTGCGTAATTTTAGTGCATTGCGCAATGTGATCAAAGTATTTGTGGCGTCCATTGGGATTGCCGCGTTGTTTTTAGCGCTTTTGCATCCCAAGTGGGGCGTTATGGATGAAGTTGTTGAGCAGGAAGGGCGCGATCTATTTGTAGCGTTGGATGTTTCACGAAGTATGTTGACGCAGGATGTTGCGCCTGATCGTTTAAGTTGTGCAAAAAAAGCGTTAAGTCAATTAGTTGATCAATTAGAGACGGATCGTATTGCGTTGATGGTTTTTTCAGAAAAGGCTCGTACTTATTGTCCGCTTACCCATGACAAAGATTTAGTAAAAATGTTTTTAGGTCAGATTGATTATGCAATGATTGGTGCGGGAACAACGCTTCTTGAGGAGCCGGTACGATTGACAATTGATCAATGTAATCGAACGCCCGACAAAAAAAGTAAGGTGCTCGTTTTGGTTACTGATGGAGAGGATTTTTCTTCTTCGTTGGAACAATTAAAAAAACAGGCGCAGACTATGGGTTTAACAATTTTGGTTATTGGAGTGGGAACATCTGTGGGTGCTCCGATCCCAGTGTATGATGACTATGGAAAGCGAACTGGGTATATTAAAGACAAAAAAGATCAGGTTGTTATTTCTCAGTTGCATGAACAGGCATTGTTAGCTTTGGCGCAGGTAACTGGTGGGACGGCAATTTTTATTCGAGACGGAAATGCTGATATTGGTTCAATTGTACGGAAGATTGAGCAATTTGAAAAAGAGCGACAAGGTGAAAAATCGATATCATCTTTGCAAGAGCAGTATCCGTGGTTTTTGTTCGTAAGCTTTATATGCTTTTTACTTGAGTGGATTTTATGAGAAAAAATGTATTCATAATTTTTTTATTATCTACATCTTGTGGTGCATCATGGCAGGAATCATTAAAAAGTGCGAAGGCGTCACGCGCATATTATGCGGAGGATTATGATAATGCTGCCGTATGTTATGAAGCGTTGTTGGTTGATAATCCTCTTGATAAACAAGCTATACGCGGTGTTGCCGATTGTTTATATGCAAAAAAAGGTTTTGAAGATGCGGAAAAGTATTATCGCCAATTGATCATGCGACTTGATAATGACGAACATGAACTCGAGGTTTTTTATTTTAATCATGGCTGTTCTCTTGCTCAATTAAAAAATTTTAAAGATGCGCTTATTTCCTTTGAAGCGGCTGTAAAAATTAACGCTCAAGATGATCGAGCACAAAAAAATATTGAGATTCTAAAAAAGTTGCTTAAAGAGCAGAAAAATAAAAATAGTCAGCAGCAACAAGATCAAAACGATAATCAAGATAAAAAAGATCAGAAT
>CAYUHH010000110.1:0-3331 GCA_964444435.1 uncultured Pseudomonadota bacterium
AATAGGCTTTGCCCCTTTGTCTAGCAATAACTTAACCATATTCTCGTCACGCATAATCGCAGCACTGAATAAAATGCATCTTCTCTGACAAACATAATCAGGATCTACATCTCTTCCTTCCAGGAGATACCGCATTGTCACAACAGAACGATTAAGAAGTGTATCAATAACCATATCCTGCCAATCACTAAATTCACGCTTCCCTAGATCAATGAAAGATTTCCAAAAGATATCATATCCATTGTCCCTTAATTTATTCAATTCATCATTCAAACAAAAAGGCGATCCCTCTCGCAACTCATGAATACGAAAAGAATTTAACAATGTAACCGTCGAAGAAAACATCGCAATTTTATCAATACCCTCTTGTAAAAAATTAAGACATGGATTTTGTTCCATGAAGCGAGAAACATCAATATCATCAATAAGATATGAACTTAAAACAACACGCTCACCCAAAGGTAAATTTAAAAAAGTGTACATTTTTAGCGATGCCGCAATTGATGCAAAACTTTCGTCAAAGAATGAAAATAATCTTTTAAATTCCTCGGGATAATCTGGTGTACATCTACTTCTTTCACGATGTTTTTTAACTAATGCCTGCGCAACAAGATGTATCAATGGCTGCATAATTTTAATTTGTAAATTACATAAATGTGTTAAAAAATCATGTAGTTCATCGAGCGAATACCGCATCAAACGTAAAAAAACTCCGCGATGATTAGATCGATAACTTGCTATATCAAGCAATTCGGCAATTGAGTCACAATGATCACAACTCACAAAAAAATTAGGATGACAAACCGCTCCCTTTTTATCCAAAGAAATCGGCTATTCAAACACATCTTGCCATTCATCAAGACTTACTTTGCGAACAAATGTTGGCTCCATTGCCCAAAGGCTTACCCATATAAACCCCATTATTACAACAATAATTTTCTTCATAATACCCCTCATTATTATTTACTTAATCACTAACTAAAATCAAACTAAAAAATCAATCTTTTGCGTACCTCTACGCTCCCATAAATTTCAACATTATTTTTAGATTCCTACACCAGTCTAAAATGAATCTACTTCAGCACCCACCATCTTTCATGATCAAACATAGCTGATAACGACTCGCCCCCTGTCAACGTTTATTCCTCACCATACGATAATATTTCTGCAATTTCACACACCTTAAAGCCATTGCATTCAGAGGAAGCAAAGAACCAAATAATAATATCAATAATAAACATTTTTCATTGAGAAACCTCCACTTCCTAAGGCTACCCACCAATACTTATATTACCAGATTGAAATAAAAAATCAAGATCCCCCTCCTGTTTTTCCCCTAAAACAATGATTTATTCCATACTTAAACGTCCCTTGAATCGTTTATCGGGAAATGCATGCTCATATTTTTTATCATAATACTCAAGCAAAATCAGAGAAGCTTCCTTCAATTCACCCTCCAGGATAAATTTTTTCACCTTTTCATGCCGCTCACTACCTAAATGATCAACTATTTCATCAAGCGCATTCAGAAGAAAATCGCTGCTCAATTCGCCATATTCACGCAAAATGCGATTAATTCGCTTCTCAAAAGGACATTCCAGAAGAAACGATGCTGCGTTCTTCATTTGGCTCCAAACAGCTTCTGGAATTATTATCGCCCCAATTTTGCGACTCTCATCCTCAACCCACACCTCTCGTTCTTCATCAATCAAGGCCCATTGCCACGCAAGATCATTTTCAAATTGCTGCTGAGTAGCTTGCAAACACTTTTCGCCGCCAAAAACAGACCCCTTATGACAAGCCAGTCCTTCTAAATCAATCATTTGCTCTCCGCGAACTTTTAATTGATACAAGTATTCAGTTTTCCCAGAACCGGTTCTTCCACTCAATAACACAACATTTCGCTTCAGGCAAAATTGGGAAAGAGCCCAGTTTCGATAGGCTTTATACCCACGTTCAAGCTGAATTACCGGTAAATTAAAAAGTTTAAAAAGCCATACAAGAGAACTGCTGCGCATACCCCCACGCGCACAGTAAACCACTAATGTTTTTTCAAACTTTTGATGAAGCTCCCGAGCCTCATGAGCAAAGGAAGAAAATTGAGGGGCAACTTTATCAAGGGCAAAATGTACCGCCTTCTCTTTGCCCTCTCGCACATAAATTGTTCCAACTAATGCACGCAATTGATCAGAAAACAATGGGATATTATAAGCCCCTGGAATATGGCCCTTCTTAAATTCAGAAGGAGACCGAACATCAATAAAAAGATAATCTTGGTAATAAAGAAATAATTCTTCAATTTTTTTTTGAGACATGGATACTCTTATGCTAATTACAATCACTTATACTTAAGTATAAAGCTCATACCCCAAAAGAAAACTAACGCGAAAATAATTCACCCAACCTACCAACAGTTTTTGCATAAAAATATGAAGCTATTCTCGACAACAAGTAAGGTTTTGGATCTTTGAGACATTCGGCCCACTGAGCAAATTCCCAATCCTCAAAAACCGGTGCCGTTTTAACGCGCATAAATGATGCAAAATGCTCTTGCTCATCATCAGGATTTAAAAATTCTGATGATCCTAGCAACGTATAAACGGTATCATCATACATCGCAACAACACCATCACCCTCAACTAAATGAGCATACATATCACCGCCATGCTGATGCCCACGTAAAATTGACTTTACCTTTTTTGAACCCTTATTAAGTTGGCCTAAATAATACTCAACCAATTCACCACCACACGTCAAACCTCTTCGTGGTTCAAAAAACACCATTACATCATTATAAACAGAAAAATCGTTCCATAAAAAACCAAGCCGATGTGAAGAAACAAAATCTAAAGGGGTTTTGAATGCCTCTAGATACGAAGGTTCACATTTTCTTTGTACTAAATCATAGATCCTTGAACTCGCTGAAACCCCTCGTTCTCGATCCACTTCGGCAATCAATTGATAAACATGGTGCTCATCAGAATAAAGCAACGCCTCCAAATCAACGCCAAGTTCAATTCCGCCATGACAACATAAAATCGCATTTTTCCCAGATTCCCAAAGCAATGCACATGGTAATGTTTCATAAAATAAATGAACATGCTTAAAAACAAATGGAGCCAAGTCACCATACTTTTGTTCAACCTCAATTTTAAATCCATGGAAATTATTCATACATTTATCTTCATGATTACCACGCAATAAAAAAACCCGATCTGGATTTTCACACTTTAAGCGTAAAATTGCATACAAAACTTCAATGCCATCAGGCCCCCGATCAACATAGTCACCAAGAAAAACAAAACAACAGGGCTTTTTAATTTTAAAATTA
>CAYUHH010000111.1:0-3328 GCA_964444435.1 uncultured Pseudomonadota bacterium
AACCAACACTCGAAGAACTTCATAAAGCCATTACCTTTACCCCATCAGGATTAACCTGCTATTTTAAACATATTTATAACTGCTCAAGATATACACAAGAAGCATTGCCCGCACTTCCATTTAAACATTTAGAAGAATTTCTCGTGCATGGAAATAATACTAATCAACCACGCAGCTACACAAAAGCTGTCTTTAGGCTTTTTGAAAAAAAATACAAATCAATACCGTATCTCAACGCAGATGAACTTATTCCATTCTTAAAAGAATTACCTGAATTATTAGAAAAAGATTTAGAAACAGATAAAAATAAAAAACTTTTCATTTCACGACTCATTCGCTTTGAACTTGAAAATAACTTTGATGATTTAAAAAGAAACCCTAACGATTTCCTTGATAATCTAGCCGAAAAAATTATTGAATCAGACTTTGATATCGATTCAGATATCAACCGTTGTCAACTTCAGTTTACTATTACCAAATTTATAGATACCTGTTTAAACAAAGCAATCTGGAGCCCTACAGACAAAGATATCTGGAAGAACTTCATGGACATCGGCAAAGAACTCAATAATCTTAAAGATAAAAATATTATTCGAGATACCGACGACCTTGATGATTGTCAATGGACACTAACGACTCGCTTCTGCTTCTTCCTCTCACTTTCTGGTTCAACACTTTCCATAGAATTTTACAATCAAGCTTGCGAAGAAATCAGCAAAGGTATTAACCATCTTGATAGCCTTACTGAACAAGAAGAATTAATACAATCAAAAACCAGCCATCTAAAAGATAGTATCATTCAAAATTATGCTGTATTAGAAGGCAGAAGCCGCTCATATTATCAAGACAAATTAAATTAGAATAATTGAAGCCACTCAGAATGTCGAAAATTTTATCTCGCTTATTCATCCTGAGTGATTTTTTTTAAATTTCTACTCTCACAATACTTATCAGCCGCATCTTTACAATAAAACTTTTTTAACAACCAACCATTATCTAACTTGTTTGTAGCAACTTAACAAGATCGCAATTTATATTCTTCATCACAACCCACTCATTGCTGATTTATCAACATATTTAAAAGAGTATTAATAACGAATCAAAAAACACATCGCTTGCAAGCAGATCATGCAAATACAAAGAAAAAAAACAATAATCACTTACTCTCGTGATACTCTTTTTCAACATTTACTTGCCAGATAAGCGCTTTATTATCACTGTTTTGCGCAAGTAAATCAACAGCCTTCATAGCCGTAAGCATTGAATGATCCTGATTATTATAGCGATGCATCCCATTGCGACCAATTAAAAATAAATTCTCATACTAATCTAAATACGTCCTTATTTCTTCAAATCGATCGTAAGATCCCCAATATGCAGGATAGGTCTTTTCCATTCTAATAACTGTTCCATCAATAATTTCATCTTCTTTCACAAATCCAAGTCTAACGAGTTCTTTACAACCTAATGCAAAAAGCTGCTCATCTGTTTGTAATGCCAACTCATCGCCATCATTGCAAAAATATTCAAGTCCCATCCATGTGGTTTCTTCATCTGCAACCATAAATGGACTCCAATTATTAAAAATTTGAATCCGGCCCATCTTTACATCAGGCTCTTGAATATAAATCCAGTTGTCAGTTAATGGTAATTTTTTATTAATTAATAACCCCACGGTAAAAAAATCTCTATACGGTAAATCATTTGCAAGAGACTTAACAGTTTCCGGAACATCTCCGTTCAATCTATTTACCAAATCTTTTATAGGCATCGTTGAAAAAAGATAATCGCATGCGTATCTCTCAATCGTATCAGTAGCTGATAAAACAGTTACGCCAATTACCGCATCTACTTGAGCTTCTATCCCAACCACATCATAATCAGTATAAATTTCACCCCCCAATTCTTTAATCTTTCGAGCTACTGTTTCCCACATGTGCCCGGGCCCATATTTAGGATAAAGAAACTTTGTAATCAACGAATCTTCAACTGACTTTTGTTCAACCGTTTTCTTCCTAAAAGAACGCATCACAAAATCTACTAATGTTTTCCATCCAGAAACACCTTTCACTCGCTGCCTTCCCCAATCAGCACTAATACCTCTACATTCAACCCCCCATACCTTTTTCGTATATCCTTCAAAAAAGGTTTTATATAATTCATCACCAAAATGATTAATATAAAGCTCTTCAAGATTTCTTTCTTTCTTGAAAGGAAATAACACACGCCAAAGATAAGTTATCCCCATTTTAAACGTTTTTATTAAGCCAAGGTTTTTAAAAAGTCTGAAGCTTAATGAAATAGGATAATCAAAAAATGATCGATTAAAGAAAATACGTGACTTGCGATGACGTACCAACATAATATTATCTTTATCAAAATCCTGAGTCTCCAACGGCAAAATATCTTGCCACCACTTCATGATTCGATCTGATTTAGAAAAAAAACGATGCCCTCCAATATCAATACGATTACCCTTATAATTCACTGTACGAGAAATGCCTCCCATATAACTGCTTTTCTCAAATATAATCGGCTGAATGTTTGTTCGTTTAAGTAATTCGTACGCCGCCGCTAAACCAGCAGGTCCCGCACCAATAATTATCGCTTTTTTTCGTTTCATACAATATCTCTCTCATCCATATTTTTTTGTAAAAATATTATTCTGTTTACCACGTCGCGCACATACCCAAGCACCTCCTAATGAAGCTAATACAAGAAGCCAGGGCTCAATCATCATACGAAAACGCCCACTGCCATCAGGCCCCGTAACCAATCCAAAATAAAGAACAAATGAAAGTGCAAAAAAAACAACCCAAAATTTCTTCTTCACAAATAAAAACAAGATTCCAATGAAAGCAAAAAGATATTCAAGCAATAAATAAACAATTTCATACCATCCCAACATATGAAGCCATGTCTTATCGGTTCCTTGCATAATATATTGCTTTATATTCATCAACCATGAATCACCTAAGCTAAAGAAAGAAACCCCCTGTCCGCCCTTATCAAAAAATAATTTCCATTCAACTTGATATAACCCAAAATAAGACTTCAACATATTAAGAAACCAAATTTTAAACGTTAAAAATGGATATTTCAAAGCTAACCGAAACAACGCCGATTGAGCATCAGAAGAAAAATTATTCAGCTTTATAAAATTGTTAATCTCCCCTATCAAACTGTCTGAAACACCCTGTTGTTGTAATACAAGCACCACTTTGGGATAAAAAAATATAAATAAATTAACATTCATAACGGGACATAATATAAACGCACCAAACAACTTATAATTCAAAAACATATACGAAAGAATCGGTATATAAAA